>LKUF01000441.1 GCA_001412335.1 Methanolinea sp. SDB | reverse complement strand
ACCGCGATGACCGAATGTGACGGGGTTCTCATATCAGGGGGAAGTTCGAAGGACGACCGTGACATGTGCGCCGACCTGATCAGGGAGAACGGAGAGGTCCTGGTGCACGGGATCGCACTCGCTCCCGGAAAACCCACCATCATCGGCAGATTAGGCCAGGTCCCTGTTCTCGGGCTTCCCGGCCATCCGGCGTCCGCCCTCGTGGTCATGACGGTCATAGGCAGGTCGCTCTTCCATGGTATGACCGGGGAACGGGAAAGCGAGCGCCTGGTCGAGAAAGCAATCCTTGCCAGGAACGTACCGTCCACCAAGGGACGGGAGGACTACATCAGAGTCTTTGTAAAAGACGGCTGTGCCCACCCTCTCTTCGGCAAGTCGGGACTCCTGAACACCCTTGTCAGGAGCAATGCCATCATCAGGGTTCCTGCGGGAAGCGAGGGCTTCGAGCAGGGGGACGAAGTGGAAGTGTTGCGGTGGTGAAGAGGTACCTCTCCCTTGTATCCCTGAAAGAGGCGCTCGATACCCTGTCTGACTCTTTTCCCCCAGTCCGGGTCATCGAGGAAGTTCCTGTCGAGGATTCGGCAGGACGGGTTACGGCAGAACCGGTCTTCACCCGTTTCTCTGTGCCGGAGGTCCACCTCTCTGCAATGGACGGGATCGCGGTAAGAAGTGCCGATACGGCAGGGGCAAGCGAATACAATCCCGTCACCCTGGAATCGGCAAAGAGGGTGAATACAGGGAACGTGGTCCCGCCGGAATACGATGCCGTGGTCATGATAGAGGATGTCTGGGAGGAGGACGGACGGTATACCATACAAAAGGCCGTAGCACCATGGCAGCATGTGCGCCCTGCAGGGGAGGATATCGCGGAATCCGAGATGGTCATCCCTTCCATGCACAGGATACGCCCCCATGAAGTCGGACCACTGGCGACCTATGGAATTACGGATGTCCCTGTCATCACCCTTCGTGCAGGCCTCATCCCGACGGGAAGCGAGCTCGTCCCGCCCGGCACCCGGCCCGGCCCGGGGCAGGTCGTTGAGAGCAACACGGTGATGGCCGCGGCCTGGCTCCGGACGCTCGGGGCAACCTGCACCAGGTACCCGCTGACACCCGACGAGCCTGACCGTATCCGGCAGGCGATCAGGACGGCGGTCGCCGAGAACGACCTGGTCATCGTCTCGGCGGGATCTTCCGCCGGCACCCGTGATTATACCGCGGACGTCATCGGCGAGCTCGGTGAAGTGCTCATCCACGGCGTCGCAATCAAGCCCGGAAAACCGGTGATCATAGGGAAGATCAATGAGAAGCCGGTCATCGGGATGCCGGGATACCCGCTCGGCGCCCTGACCGTCATCCGCGAACTGCTCCTCCCCCTCCTCTCCCGGTGTGGGCTTTTTGTCCCCGAACCCGGTTCCGTTCCGGCACGACTCACCTCGACGCTTCACTCCGATGTGGGCACAGACGAATTCGTCCTGCTCTCCCTCGGAAAGATC
>LKUF01000440.1 GCA_001412335.1 Methanolinea sp. SDB | reverse complement strand
CGCGAACACAGTCCACGCTCCCGACGATCACGGCCACGTCTCCGGGCTGGAGGATTGCATCGGCCTCGGGGTTCAGCAACGCGTGGTCGCCGCGCTGGATTGCGATCACGCTGATCCCCATCTGGCTGCGCCAGCGTGTCTCGCCAAGCGTCGTTCCTGCAAGCGGGCTCTCTGGAGGTATATAGAACGATGCGACATCGAGCTCGGGGAGATGCACCCGTATCCCTGCAAGGTGGGAACTGGGAGTCTCGCGAAGCAACTCGTAGTTTTCAGCCCGAATCTCATCGACGAGGTGCTGGATCTCCTCGGCAGGGGTGAGGTATTCTGCCAGCACCCGGGTGAAGATCTCGACCGATGTCTCGAACTCCTCCGGTATCACCTCGTCTGCGCCAAGCTCGACCAGGTGTGGGACTTCGCTGACAAAACGGGTCCTGACAAGGATCTGGATCTCCGGGTTCAGCGACCGGACACTCTGCACGATCTGCTGCGCCCCGATGCGGTCGGCGATCGCGATGACGATGATTCTTGCAGTCTTCACCCCGGCCAGTTCGAGCACTGCCTGCTGGGTGGCGTCGCCATAGAAGATCGGTTCTCCAAGGTCGCATCCCTCCCTGACGATGTCGGGATTCATATCGATGATCCGGTAGGGAATTCCCGCATAGTGTGCCACCCGGGCGACATTTTTCCCGTTTAAGCCGAACCCGATGATGATGAGGTGGTCGGCCATCTCCCCGGCGCGGGTGAGGTCGAACTCGCATGACGGCCCCATGATATCCCCGATCCGCTCGGAGATCTGCCCGGCGATCCGGTGGGATCCGCCGATGACGAACGGGGTGGCGAGCATGGTGATCAACGTCACGTCGAGTATCACCTGGTAGACGCTGCCTGCAATAAGCCCGAAGCTCTCTCCTGCCTTTGCGAGTATGAAGGAGAATTCCCCGATCTGGCAGAGTGCAAGCCCGGAGAGAAGCGCGGTCCTCCGGGAGAGGTTCAAAAAGACGCCCGTGATGAGCCCGGTGAAGAACTTGAGGACGATGATCCCGAGTGCAAGGCCGATGATGAGCAGTGGCCGGGAGAGGAAGACCCCGATATCGAGGAGCATTCCGATCGAGATGAAGAAGAAGCCAACGAAGACGTCACGGAAGGGCATGATGTGGCTCAAAGCCGCAACGGAAAAATCTGATTCCGAGATCATCAGGCCGGCCACGAATGCACCGAGTGCGAGCGAAATCCCGGTCTGGCTGATGATCCAGGCGATGGCAAAACAGATCGCGACGACGGAGAGCAGGAAGATCTCCTGGCTCTTCATCCTCGCCGAGTAATAGAGCAGTCGGGGCACGACATACCTGGTTGCCACGATGACCACGCCGATTATGGAGAGACCGGTGATGAAGATGAGCACGATCGAGGGGGCCTGGTAGTACTCCGGGCCTGCGAGAAACGGCGTGATGAACATGAGTGGGATGAGCATGAGGTCCTGGAAGATGAGGATGGCAAGAGCGGTCCTGCCATGGGGGCTCTCCAGCTCGCCCCGCTCCTGCAGCACCTTCATCACGATGGCAGTGCTGCTTAAGGAGACGATAAATCCGAGGAATATCGCCTGGTTGAGTGGTATTCCAAGAAAGAGGCCCGCGGCCAGGACACAGACGGTCGTAAAGACCAGCTGGAGCGATCCGCCCAGCACGACCAGTCTCTTCACCTCGAAGAGGCTCTTTAACGAGAACTGGATCCCGATGGTGAACAGGAGAAAGATCACTCCGATCTCTGCAAACAGATCAATGATATCGGTGTTTCCAACCATCCTCAACACAAAGGGGCCTGCAAGCACTCCCGACAGGATATACCCGATGATGAGCGGGATCTTCAGGTAATTGCATATGAAGAGGACAAAGAGGGTGAGGGTGACGATGACAAGTATCTCCAGGAAAAATGCCGACTCCATCTACTCCTAATGGAGTCGGGAAAAAATATGAATGTATTGGCCGGATCCGGCCCTTTCCCCCGGAATGCATGGTTCGCGTGGTCGTCGAATCACAGGCAGACAAAGAAGTACATGACAGGATATGCTCCTCCGCCGTTCTGCCCCACCACTGCCGATAAACGCCAGATGTTGGCTATGCCGACCGCTGAACCGACAGCCGCGAGGATGAACCCTTTCCGTGATGACCAATGTTCCATCCTGTCCATACACTCCTGTTCTCTCTGGTATGCTCATGGCTGGGGGTCTTGCGTTGTCTCTCGTCATGCACTCTTCCCGTAGCGTCCCAGTTCGTCATGCGTGACCCGGGACCGGACATACTTGAAGATCTCCATGCCGACGACGACCAGGGAGGCCAGTGCGAGGAGTGCGGCCCAGGTCTCCAGGCTCACGGGGCCGATCCCGAGCAGGTCCTGCATGAAGGGAGTATTCATCGCCGCGATGTGGATTCCCTGGGCCAGCAGGATACCGAATATCAGGTAATAGTTGTTCTTCAGGGGGACCCGGAATATGGAGCGGTACTCTGACCGGCAGTTTATGGCATGGAAGTTCTCGAGGAGGACCATGAGAAGCACGATCATGTTCCGGGCCGCACGCTCGTCCCAGCCCGACCCCTTGAGCCAGAAGTAGGTCCCAAACGCGATGATCCCCATCAGGATCCCGGAGATGAGCGTCTCCTTGACCATCAGCGGGTTGAAGACGCCCTCTTTCGGGTCGCGGGGACACCGCTTCATCGCTTCGGGCTCGCCTGCCTCGAAGGCGAGCGTGACGTCCTGGATGCCGTTGGTGACAAGGTTCAGCCAGAGGAGCTGCACCGCAAGCAGGGGGAGGGGAAACCCGAAGACGAGCGCCAGGGTGAAGAGCACGATCTCGGCAAAGCCCGTTGAGACGAGCAGCCAGGTCACCTTCCGGATGTTGTCGTATGCGTACCGCCCCTCCTCGATACCTGCCACGATCGAGGAGAAGTCGTCGTCCGTGATGATCATCGAGGAGGTGTCCTTGGCCACATCGGTCCCGGATCCCATCGCGACGCCGATGTTTGCCCGCCGGAGCGCCGGGGCGTCGTTCACGCCGTCGCCGGTCACGGCGACGAAGTGTCCGTCGCGGACCATGGCATCGACGATCTCGAGCTTCTGGACCGGGCTGACACGGGCAAATATCCGCCCGTTGCGGACGCGGTCGAAGTACTCGGGGAGGCCGGGAGAGCCTATGGAATCGAGATCTGCGCCGGTCACCACCTCCGATTCATCTGTTGTAAGGCCGATCTGCTCCCCGATGGCAAGCGCTGTCTCGGGATGATCCCCGGTTATCATGGACACCTCGACACCGGCATCCCTGCAGAGGGCGATGGCGCCGGGAACGTCCGGCCGTATGGGATCGATGAACCCGGCAAGTCCGAGGAAGGAGAGGCTGGGGCGGGCGTTTTCCAGGGTCAACGACCCCTTCGGGAGCGAATCGATCGTTCCGCATGCGATTGCGAGGACGCGATATCCGCTGCGGGTGAGGTCGTGGAGCTGCCCCTCCGCCATGGCCCTGTCGATGGACGTGATTCCGTCCGCGGTCTGCATGGTCCCGCAGAAGGGGAGAAGCGCTTCCAGGGCCCCTTTTGCCGCCACACGGATGGCCCCGTCCGTGTCATGGTAATATACCACCGAGTACCGGAGTTCGGGTTCGAACGGGACTGTTCCGTCAATATGGATCTCGCCCCTCTCCAGGTCGGGATCGATTCCGAGCTTCATCCCGAGCGTGAGCAGGGCCACATCCATGGCATCCCCGTGATGCACCCATTCGCCATCCTCCCGGTACAGGCTCCCCTCGTTGCAGACGACTGCCGCGTAGGCGAGCTTTTTCAGGCGTTCGAGTGAGGCTTTGTCCGGGACACTGCCCCCGCCGTTCAGCACCTCGCCGCTGCCCTCGTAACCGGCACCGGTGACCTCGAATGACTCGCCACCGGAAAGCGTGAGCCGCTTTACGGTCTGCTGGTTGACCGTGAGGGTACCGGTCTTGTCGGTCGCGATCATCGTGCAGCTGCCGAGGCTCTCGACTGCGGCAAGGCGGCGGACGATAACGTTCCGGTTCCCCATCCGCGACGTCGCGATGGAGAGTGCGACAGTGATCGCCACCGGGAGCCCTTCGGGTATGGCCGAGACCGCGAGGGCGACGGCGAGGAAGAAGACCTCCGTGTACGGGGTCCCCTGCGCAAGGGAGATGGCAGCCATCAGGAGGCATGCGCCGATGACGAGGAACCCGATGTTTCGCGAAAATGTCTCCATCCTGACGAGGAGCGGGGGCTTCGAGGACTCGGTCGTCGCGACAGCCTTTGCTATAGCCCCGACCTCGGTCTTCTGGCCCGTGGCGGCCACCACCCCGATGCCCCGCCCGGTCATGACCGTGGTTCCGGCAAAGGTCATGTTCCTCCGATCGCCAATCGATGCGTCCGCATCGGCCAGTGCAAGGTCCTTTTTGACGGCGACCGACTCACCCGTGAGCAGCGATTCGTCGACGGTGAGATTAGCGGCGTGGATGAGGCGGAGGTCTGCAGGGACACGAATACCGGACTCGAGGAGGACGATGTCTCCCGGGACGATGGTTGCCGAATCGATCTCTTCGTCCTTTCCGCCCCGCCTGACGTGTGCGGTTATCCGGAGCAGGCTCTGCAGGCGGCTTGCGCTCTTTTCCGCCTTCCACTCCTGGACAAGCCCGATCATCGCGTTTAAGAAGACGACGGCCAGTATGAATCCCGCGTCCTTGTAGTCTCCCAGTGCAAACGAGATGACTGCCGCGACGAGCAGGATGTAGATGAGCGGGCTCTTGAACTGGTGAAGGAAGATGGTGATGATGCCCGGCGGTTTCCTGGCAGGGAGCTCGTTTGGGCCGAACTGCTCCAGCCTGTGGGCTGCTTCCTCTTCTAAAAGACCGCCAGGCCCTGAGCTCAGTTTCTCGTAGACCTCCTCGACCGGGAGGGTGTGCCAGGAGACTGCCTCACGCGGTTCAAAATCGCTCTTCATGGCGCCCACTCATCAAATCGCGGTTATTCGTGTCCTGCAGGGAACAATCAGGATTTCCGTCTCTCTATGACCATCTCGCAGAAAGCGTCCCCGAGGCACCGTGCCTTCGTAACCTTTATCGTAAAATCATCGTTTAAGGCCGCAACAGCGTTGGTGACATAGGCCCGGCAGACGCTGTTCACCGCTCCCGGAGGAATCCCCCGTGCGGCGTCCTCTGAAAACATCGCACATTCTGCCAGTCGGATCACCGCCTCCTCGGGGAACCCTTCGATGTATCGTGTCTCGAACTCAGGCCCAAAGAGGATGACCGAGACCGCACCGAGAGTCTGGACGAGGTCTGCGGCATGATCACGCGGCATATTGTACTGATCGGCGATATCGCGGATCGCATCCGCCATCTCGGAATATATCCTCTCCTGAAAGGACGAGATATCTTTGCCGTTCTCATCTCCGCTGCCAAGAGCCACCACCAGCCTGGTGAGCACGTTGGTGGCCATGTGCCACCGGTCAGCCTCTGGTATCTCGTTTACCCGGACCATTGATCTCACTCCTCGATTATTTCCCGTCACGAACCGGACAGGTAGATATCTTCTCATTTTTCCGGTGGATATAAAAGTGTATGCTCTGGCAAAAGCCATCCGGGGCGAATGAAGGGCATCGGATGGATGTCCTGAATCGGGATGGAAACTGACCGGGTATTCCCTCTTTGGGTAATTCTGGTGACCTGGATCCCGTGGCCTGTCCCCGGTGCCTGGTGATACCGGTTTCAAAAGAATCACAACCGTTTAATACTCCCGTGCAGACTTTTCCGGTATTATGGCACTGACTGGCGAGCAGACCGACGAAGTTTTTGAGATGCTCGATCTCTATGCGAAATATTACCGGGATAAGAATTACGAGAAACTCCTGTCGATAACCTCGAAGGGGATATCTGGGTTCGGGAGCGGGCCGGACGAGATAGTCGCGGATTACTCGGGTTTCAAGGAGAGCGTGGCCCGCGATCTCTCCCAGGCGGAGCGTGTCGAGATAACCTTCTATGTCTTCCATGTCGACGGAACCATGCCGTGTGCCTGGGTGACTGCCTTCTGTATCTTCGATGTGGTGATCGATGGCGAGCACGTACCGATGCAGGGCCGGATGACGGCACTGCTGCGAAACACCGGCAGCAGGTGGCTCTTCGAGCAGATCCACTTCTCGATGCCGAACGTGGAGCAGGGCTGGGGGGAATCGTTCCCGGGTGCGGAGGAGTAAAGCAGATTGATGCACCCCGCAGATCCCGCCTCCCCGGCTGTGGCCTCCCGCCTGTTTGCAGCGACGATACTGGCCACGATGGCGGGCGTGTTTCTGGGTATCTTCTTCCTCTTCATTGACACGGATCTTGCAGTGCGGATAGCGGTGGTGCTCCTGGTCGGCGTGGTGGGAGTATTGAGCTGGCTCCGGCACACCGTCTATTACCGATCCGACCAGGCCCGGATGGGCTGGAGCCAGGAACATCCGCAGTTCCAGATGGAGGTGGGGTACGCGAACCTGGCGATCGGTCTGGTCGCGCTGGCGGCGGCCGGCCTCTCCTGGGGGAGGCTCGCCTATGCGATCTCATTCTTCACCTACGGCCTCTACCTTTGCGGGGCGCTGGCAATCCACATCTGCGGGTACCGGGCCAACCCGTCTTCGAGGGGGAAAAAGAGCGTCCTGAACAGTGCCTTCTTTGTTGTTGTCCTGTTCGGGTTCGGCGCATTTGCCCTCCTCTCCGACTGAATAGAGTGGGAAGATACATCTCTTTTCATCCTTTTCCCGTTCAGGAAATTCTTTCAATTCGGGTTCAGGTTCCAAACCAGAATCCATTTTAGTCCCGAATGCGTTATTCAAATGGGATGTGACCTGATGAGAAAGATACTTTTGTTCATGGTAATCCTCGCTCTCTGCGGCCTTGCCGGCTGCATGGAGCAGGGCGGCGACGATTATACCGGAGCCGGCCTGCAGATCTATACCGAGGAGTTCCCGCCATACAACTACCTGGGGCCGGACGGGGCGATCACCGGGTCCTCGACAGAGGTGATACAGGAGATCCTGTCCCGGCGGGGTGAGAAGGCAGAGATCAGTCTCGTCTCCTGGTCCGACGGGTACCAGCGGACACTGGAGACACGAAATACCGTCCTGTACTCCGCTGCACGTACAGCAGAACGCGAGCCGCTCTTTTCATGGGTCGGGCCGGTGGGCTCCTACGACTTCGTCTTCTACGCAAAGAACGGCTCCGCGATCCGGATCGAGAGCCTCGATGCGGCACGGAAGGCCGGGACCATCGGGGTTGTGAAAGACGATGCACGGCACCAGTTCCTGCAGGAGAACAATGTCGTGGATGTTGCCACCTACCCCGACGACGAGTCCTGTGTACAGGCGCTCATGGCCGGTGACGTGGCCCTGTGGCTCGGGAGCAGCGCAATCGCTGCAGGAAGCATCGAGAAGGCGGGGTATACCCCTGAAGAAGTCGTTGCCCTCTACCCAGTGCGGACCGTGGAGCTCTTCATCGCGTTCAACAAGCAGACCTCGCCGGATCTTGTTTCTGCCTGGCAGAAGACGCTTGACGCCATGAAGGCCGACGGGACCTACGATGCCATCATGGCCCGCTATTTCGAAGAGAAGGCACCATCCGG
>LKUF01000439.1 GCA_001412335.1 Methanolinea sp. SDB | reverse complement strand
GAGGCGAGCGGCCGCTTCTCTGCCAGTGCCTCCATGCTGGACGTCCGTATCAGCTCATGCGCCGACTGCCTGCCCATCCCCCTCTTTGTCAGTTCGATCATGACGGATTCGGCCATGTTGATACCGTGAAGGATACCAAGATTCCGCCTGATCTGCTCGCGGTTCAGGTACAGGTTTTCCAAAACGTCTGTCATGAGCCGGAGGATATGGTCGGCGAGGATGGTCGCCTCGGGAAAGAGGATGCGTTCCGGGGATGAGTTGGTGAGATCGCGTTCATCCCATAGCGTGTTGTTCTCAAGCGCCGGTATGACCGCTGCCCGCACGATCCTGGCAAGCCCGCAGACCTGTTCACTCTTTATCGGGTTTCTCTTGTGGGGCATGGTGCTCGAGCCAACCTGCTTCTCCCCAAACGCCTCCTCGACCTCCCCGATCTCGGTCCGCTGTAGCGAACGGATCTCGATTCCGATCTTGTCCAGGGTGGTGGCGAGGTTTGCGAGGAACATGAAGTACTCGGCGTACCTGTCCCTCGATATGACCTGGTTGGAGACATCGACAGAAGAGAGCCCCAGGTACTCCATCATCAGGGCCTGTACGGCGATGCCTTTCGGGCCAAGGGCCGCCTGTGTGCCGACCGCCCCGCTCATCTGTCCCACCGCGACACGCGGGGTGAGCTCGTGGAGTCGGGCAATATGCCGGGACACCTCGCTTGCCCATATCGCAAACCGGAGGCCGTAGGTTGTCGGAACGCCGATCTGGCCATGGGTCCTCCCCGCACACACGAGTGTCTTCGTCTCGTCCGCCCGCTTCAGCAGGACCGCGAGGAGCTTGCCGAGCCTCCCTTCAAAAATTGCAAGCGATTCCTTGAGTTGGAGCCCCGTTGCCGTATCGAGGATGTCATTGGACGTCGCCCCGTAATGGACCCATCTTCCCGAATCCCCGCATACCTCGGAGAGGGCCTTTATTATCGCCATCATATCGTGGCTGATCTCGGCTTCGATCTCCTTGGCACGCGCAAGAGACGCTTCCTCCGCCTTTGCCGCGATCTCGTCGGCAGCGGCTTTCGGGATCATTCCATTCTCCGCCTCGGCCCGGGCAAGTGCGACTTCTGCCCGGATCACGGATCGGAACCGGTTCTCCTCGCTCCAGATCTGTTTCATCTCGGGATTGCCGTAGCGGTATTCTATGGGATGGATTGCCATGCACAAAGATCATGTTTCTGCAATAATAAAAGGGGTGTGAAACCCAACAGTATGTGATGGATACACTGGACGAGTGGTTTCCCTATCCCGATTACCGGCCACACCAGCGCGAAATGCTTGAATTCGCCGCTGCATGCGCCCGCGAAGGCGGCGTGGTGATGATCGATGCACCTACCGGCAGCGGAAAGTCGAGCGTGGTATCAGCGCTCCTTTCAGAAAGAGGCGGGCGAAAAGTGGTCGTGGCCGTCAGGACCATCAGCCAGCTCAATACGTTCATCAGGGAACTCGAACTCGTGCGTTCCAAGAAACCCAACCTGAAGGTGGCATATCTCATCGGGAAACGGATGATGTGCCCGCTCGCAGGAGAAGGAAACATTTACCGCAAATGCGAGGGGGTGAAGTCCTTCTCCATGGCACTCATGCGCGAGAGGGCCCAGAAGGGGTCGCTCGTCCCGTCAAAAGACCCCGTCATCCGCCAGCAGATCCAGAAGATGGACACCGAGCACCCGCTTCTCTGCCCGTATTTTATCAATTCGAGGATATTCCTGGATACCGAGAAAGGCCCGAAGATCGTTCCCTCGACGGTGCTCAGGACCAAGTCCGAGCGCGTGACGACCGAGCGCGTGTGGCCGCAGGACCTTCTCGGGATGAGCGGCAGTGTCTGCCCGTACGAGATGATGCTTCATGCCGCCCAGAAAGCGGACGTGATTTTGCTCAACTACCACCACCTCTTTCACGACGAGATCAGGGACCAGCTCTATGCGTCACTCGGACTCGATCCCTCCGAAATCTGCCTGATCCTTGACGAAGCGCATAACTGCGGGGATGTGATGCAGGGCATCCAGAGCATATCGCTCGAGGAGGCTTCGCTCGAACAGGCCAGGCGTGAACTCCGCGGCCTTCGGCGAAACATGAAGGGGATCGATGCCGTCCACCACGTCCTCCCGAGGATCGATGCCTTCATGGAGGGCTTAAAGATCTCCCATGAGACCGAAGACTGGTTCGATCCGGCCATCTTCGAGCGGATGGTGGTGAAAGAGTCGTTATACCCCGACATCTCCTCCATCGTGGATGACCTCATGCATATCAGCGAGGGGATCCGTGAGTCGAACATGAAGGCCGGCGATTTCCGGGAGACAGCCATAGAGAACCTCACCGAGTTTCTCTTCCGGATCACCCAGTCGTCGTCGGATCCGTCATTTCTGACGGTCTACCGGCGTGAGGAGGACGGCATCGTGCTCGAGGTCAGGAATATCGATCCGGCACGAAAGATGCAGGAGATGGCGGTCATGCACCACTGCTGCGTGCTGATATCGGGTACATTCTCCCCGGTGGAGAGCTACCGGAAGTATTACTTCGAAGACCTCCCGGTCACTATCTGCTCGCTCCCAAATACCTTTCCACGGGAGAACCGCATGCTCCTCTGCGCAGGGGACATCACGACGGCATTCAGCAAACGCCAGGACAGGAACAACCTCTCCCTCATCTCACAGTATATAACCGCATTTTCCCGGGTAAAAGGCAATATCGCCATATATTTCCCGTCATACCAGATGCTCGAGCTCTTTTCACGGGATATCCGGTCCGGATCGGCAGACAAGAGGCTGTTCGTGGAGTCAAAGGATTCGGGTGAGTCACGGGATCTGCTCAACGAGTTCATGAGACTGCCGCGAACCGGGAGATCGGGGCTTTTACTTGCAGTCTGCGGCGGGAAATGGAGTGAGGGGCTTGATTACCGCGGTGAACTCCTCAACGGGGCCATGGTGATCGGGCTCCCGCTTGCCCCCTTCAACCGGGTCAGGCAGATGGTTATGGATTATTTCAGGCACAAGTTCGGGGACGAGGGCGAGTTCATCAGTTATACGCTTCCCGCCATGAACAGGGCACAGCAGGCTGTCGGCAGGGTGCTCCGGACACCGGAGGACCGGGGTATCCTCGTACTTGGAGAGAAGAGATTCCTTGAGCAGAGAATCCATGACAGGCTGCCTGCCTGGATGAGGGATGAGTTGCAGGCCTGTGATATCGCCGCTTTCCGGGAGGCGATTGCGCGATGGAGATGACGGGGGGCTCGTGCAGGTTTGGCCTGTGGTATGTCCATGTCTGGTGGAAAGACGACACCGTATACCAGGTCAGGTTCTCCCCGGAGCCCCTTGATGGGCCCGTCCATCCCGGGATAGTCCGTTTCCTGGCAGGGAAGACGGGCGATCTCTCATACCTCCACTCCGTGGCCACGGAACCGGATCACCAGTACTCCGACATCTACCGGCGGGTCAGGGATATACCCTACGGAAAGACCTCTACGTACGGAGAGATCGCCGCGCTGGTCGGTACGAGCCCGCGGCTGGTGGGACTTGCCATGAAACGAAATCCAACCCCGCTCGTCGTTCCCTGCCACAGGGTCGTATCGGTCGCCGGGATAGGGGGGTTTTCGCCATCTGTCGATATAAAGGAAGCGCTTCTTGCCATGGAGAAGAAGAACAAGTTACGTTTAATCCAATGAAAGACACATAGATCCATATAACACCGGCGAGACCGGAGCCCGGACAGGGAACCGGATATGTACCGTTGCCGGCAACGGATTTACGAAAATTGCGGATTAGCATGTCCTGCAACATTCTACCCGTGCTTTTGGAGCGGGGGGAGATATCCAGCGGGGAATACCATTGAGATCGGCGATTATACTGGTAGGAGGAGAAGCGAGCCGTGCGAACGGGATGGAGAAGTATTTCTTCGTATTCGAAGGGAAGACTTTTATCCAGCGCCTGACCGGAACACTCCTCTCTGTCGTCGATGAAATTGTGCTCGTGGCGAAGAATGCCGAACAATGCCGGCGGTTCCGTCATCTCGACAACATCACCTGTGTCAATGACAGGGTGCCGGGACTCGGGCCAATCGGGGGACTGCAGGCAGGACTTCATGCGGTAGGCGGTGACGAAGTCTTTGTCTGTGCCTGCGATATGCCCTGCATCAGTCACGAAGTCGTCGAATATCTCTTCTCGGTACTTGACGGCTACGATGCCGTGATACCGTCATGGGATGCCCGGATGCTCGAACCCCTCCATGCAGTATACAGGCGAACGGCACTCGTAGCATACCTGGAAAACCATGACTCCTTCTCGCTCCGGCAGATGCTCAGGAACTTAAACTGCCTGTATGTCCACGTATCGACCCTGCGGCACATCGACCCGGAGCTGATCACCTTCACCAATATCAACAAAGTTGAAGACCTGGAAAAGATTGGTGCGGAGAGATCAGGAGGGGCAGACGAGCGGTTTTGACACCTCTCCGGTATCGCCCTGCCGGAGCGGTATCCGTATCTGGATCACTGCTGAAACGTCGTTTCCGGTAAATTCAATAAGATACTGCCCGGAACTGCGCATGGTGATCGTCTTCTTGGTATCCACGCTGTAGGTCTTTCCGAACCCTTCGCGTGCAACGATCTCCCCGGAGTTCTTATCCCTGACCACAACTTCAAACCAGGCTGACTGGCTGATATAGGTCTTTCTCACCGTAACGTCATCCTTGTCCTTGTACCTGCTCTCGTACCAGATGTTTCTCGTGATCATCTCAGGCGAGATGCAGAACTCGATTATCATGGGCGGATCAGACAGGTCGTACGAGTAGGCCACCGACTGGTAATTCATGTCCAGGTTATTGTAATAGATATTCTGGTATTCCGTACGCTCGACCGTTGTCTCGGTAACCACGGGACGGGGCGTCCCTGCAGTCATGGTAGGTGTAACAAAGGGTGTCGCGGGGGTCAGAAACTGCGTATCGATGATCGCAGGCGTGGCCGCTGTCGGCACAGTGGTTTTTGTCGGCGTCCCGGTCAGATCACCTCCCCCATTGGGATCTTCCCTCGGGGGGGCGACGCAGCCGGAGGAGAGAGCCAGGACGAGGATCGTGAGGACGAGGATCACCAGTACCCAAACCCCTGGTGTACGGGATCGTCTCATTGTTTTTTTGTTGTGTTCCCACCTATATATTCCTTTAGATTCAATCGACTGGTTTTCCA
>LKUF01000438.1 GCA_001412335.1 Methanolinea sp. SDB | reverse complement strand
ACAACGAAGATCGAGGTGATCCTGCCTCGGTTGGTATCAACAGCCATCCTGGATACCTGGCTTAGTGCATTGGGATGGAAGCAGGCGTGACCTATCGCGGCCATCGCGGCGCAGAAGAGTAAAAGGGGGTAATTGCCGATTATGCCCATCAGGGAGATAAAAACTGCAGAGATCATGATGCTCGAGGAGACATGAACCTCGAAGCCCCTCTCATCAGAGAGCCAGCCGAAAACCGGCTGGGTCATGGAAGAGGTGAGATTGAATGCTGTAACAAGCAGCCCGGCCATGAAGTAACTGAACCCGAAGACCGAGATGAAGAGAGGAAGTATCGCAGTGATGACGGGCATATAGATGTCCGTTACAAGATGGGCAAGAAAGAGCGAAAAGACGCCCTTGTAGGGGGAGGTCAAGGCAGCATGCTCCGTATGACAAAAATTTCAACCCTAATCTCCTGAATATCCTTTTTATGGAAGGAAAAGGTCCGTTTCAGCGGAAATGCGACATCCACCACTTCCTGGATCTCTCCCCTGCCGCGGATATACTCTTCCAAAAAATTCCTGCTCCCCCTGTTGAAGATTGCGTAGGTGATCGTTCCGAGTGCCAGTGCCGCATCGATGAACGGGCGGTCCGCGTGTGCGACCTGTGCTCCAAAGGGGGGATTCATGATTACGGTGTCGCAGTGCCCGAGTATCGCCAGTATCTCCTGGTCCCGGATGTCGCCGGTAATAAACTCCGGTTCTGCACCGATATTCTCTGCATTTTTTCGTGCCGAATCAATTGCCTTTTCATCGATATCGACACCCTTTACAACAGATGCCCCGAGAATGCATGCACCTATGGAGAGGATGCCAGTACCGCATCCCAGGTCATGGACCCGTTTTCCGGAGATATCATCTCTCATCAGTGCATGATAGAGAAGCCGTGCCGCAAGAGACGCAGGTGTCCCGTATTGTTCACGCCTGGCAGATGGAGAATCGAATCCTTCCACCTGCTGGAGTTTCATTTCCAGTTGTCTCAGCCGCATCCTAATCAATTTCGTCGATCTGGTAATCGTCCCACGAACGGACGCCGCAGATAATTTCATATTCTGTTGGGGTGATTACCGGAACCGGAAACCGGGACTGGTCATCATATGCAAGCCTCGGGCACGCGGTATTCACGTAGCATGAGAACCCCAGGTTGAGCAGTTCGTCAGGATCTACCTCTTCTGTCATCACCAGGAAGCCCATATCTGAGAGCGATTCGAGTCTTCGTGCAAGGCCGTACCTGTTCTGGCCCTGCTTGAGACTGACGATAATCCCATAATTTTTTGCCTTCATGGCTTTCTCGATGAGGGCATGCCGTATTCTTAAGAATCTGCCGGCATCGACCTCCCTGGCATCTCCGGTATAGGGGTCAAGGGCGATGACCCTGGCTCCTGTAGCCAGCTGCACACCCAGTGGGTGAAAGACTCCTGTTCCCACATAGAGCACTTCAGATATCCCCGGTATCCTGGCGGCAGAGAACGAGCAGCCGAGCACCTGTCCCGGATATCTCACCCTGCTTCCCCCCTCCTGAAAAACCGCTTCGATTCCCCGTGATTCCAGGTAGTCCCTGATCTTTTCGCCCATGTGGACATGCTGGACGGTGGTTACGACACCGATCTTTCTCTCCCTGAGAAGGGGCAGCGCCTTCTCCAGGATATTGGGGTCAAAGTCCATGAATAGAGGTTCGAATATGATGTCCGGGTGGGAGATCATCTCGGAGTGTCCGAAATGTACCAGGACATCGGCATATTCCAGGAGGCGCAGTGCAGGGTCACAGGCACCGTAACAGGGATCTCCACTGACCAGTACCTGGAATCCTTCGTTCCTCAATGCCATTGCGAAGGCAGGAGCTCTTCTTTTCAGACCTTCAGGGAACTGGAGGGCTACTCTTTTTGCACCCCGTTCGTGAATTCTTCGTGCCAGTTCAGAGATATCTGTCAATGACCTGCACCCTGTCTGTGACTTCGATGGTGACCAGGGACTTGAAGGGACGCCCGATATTGGCCTCTCCCCTCCGGATGGCAAAGCAGATATCGGCCACTTCTGCTCCGGCGATTTCAAGGGCTTCGAGGAGTGCCCGTGTTGTCCCGCCGGTGCTCACCACGTCGTCAACAATGACGACCCGATCACCCGGATTGATGCCATTCAGGTAGAGCTCTCCCTTCGAGTACCCTGTCGACTGGTGGATAGCAATCTCACCAGGAAGAAGGTACTCCCTCTTCCTGACGATGTTCATGGGAATATCGGTAAGCGTGGATATAACCGCCCCAATGTGGATCCCCATGGCCTCGGCAACGACGATCCTGTTGACCCCATCCAGGTCAAGTACCTTGATCATCGCTGCAGCGACTTCCCGGAGCAGCCCGGGCTGCACTTCAGGGACTCCGTCGGTGATGGGATGAATAAAATAATGATATTCGCCTCTCTTTACAATCGGACAGGATTCAAGTGATTTTACCAGTCTTTCCAGCATATTTCTCACCGATATCTTCTAAAAATGATTCTATGACCCCTGCGGTCACGTGGGGCATGCATACTATCCGCAAGTGGCCCCTGCGGGTCCACGAGACCTGCCAGGGTGCAGGGATCTCCCCGGGGAGGAAGGTCGCCACATTGACTTCCGGTGTCACCACGCGTTTGAACCCGAATGTCTCCATGCCGTCGATAAGCCGCCAGGTATTCTTCATGCAGCCGTGCACAACGGCCCTCATTCCCTCTCTTCCAAGGTATTCCAGTACCGCCAGCGCCCCTGCAACGGGTGCACCCGGACGGGTTCCGCTCAGGGTGAATTCCTGCTTCACCGTAAGATACGGGGTTTCCACTGAGAGCGAAGAGATGGACTCACTCTCCCTGACGATGAGGCAGCCCGCCGGAATGGTACTCATTCCCATCTTGTGGGGGTCGACAGCCAGGCTCGATACTCCAGGAAGCGAGAAATCGAATGGTGTATGATCATCCATGAACGGAAGGACCATCCCTCCGAATGCCGCGTCGACGTGGAGGAATATACCCGAATCAACAGCGATATCTGATAGTGCGGGTATCGGGTCGACAACACCGTATTCCGTGGTGCCGGCAATGCCGACAAGGCAGCAGGTCTGGGCGTCGACTGCCTCCTTGGCGCGTTCAATATCGATCCTGAATTCATCATCGACAGGGATTGACCTCATCTCCAGGCAGAGGATGTCGCACGCCTTTTTGAAGGAAAAATGTGCAGATTCAGGCAATACAATATTGGGCCGCTTCTTCTCCGCCAGTGTCTTTGCCATGCGGAGGGCCTGAATGTTTGACTCTGTCCCCCCGGAAGTTGCATAACCTGATGCCTTTGGAAGAGAATAGAGATTTCCCAGACGCTCTATAAGCATCTGTTCGAGCGAGGAGGTCCCCCGAAATAGTCCCGGATCGCCGAGGTTTGTCTCAATGAACATGATATGCGCCCTGACTGCCACAGGGTGGGGGATTGTGCACATGGAAGAGAGGACACGGGAAGGGCTCATATCTTTGTCCTTCTTCCCGGAGAGAAATTCAAAAAGGGTATCCTCGCTGCAGCCCTTCTCGTTCATGATCTCACGCGATGTGAACCGGAAGTGTTTGTTCTCGTCTCTCTGAGAAAAATTGGGTTTTTATCCCGTGGAACTGCCGGTTCAGGCTTTTCTTGCAGCTTCAAGAATAATCCTCTGTTCGGTCCGGGCAACGGTCTCCCGGATCTTTGCTATCGCATCGATATTGGCCGATACGCTTGTTATTCCATGTTCAACAAGCCACTGGACCATCGGGGGTTCCGATCCCGCCTGCCCGCAGATCGAGCATTCAATCCCGTTATCGCGGCATACCCGGATTGCGGAGTCGATGAGGGCAAGGACGGCCGGGTGTTTCGGCTGGTACATGGAAGCCACGTTCTCGTTGTTCCTGTCTATGGCGAGCGTGTACTGGATCAGGTCATTTGTGCCGAACGAGGCGAACCTGATCCCAGCCTTGATGAAATCCTCGATCATGAGAACGCTGCTCGGGATCTCGATCATGATCCCGAGTGTCGCCTTTTCGACATCAACTCCCCACTCCTGCATCATATTCCTGGCCCTGATGAATTCCTGCGGATGCGAGACCATAGGGAACATGATTCCCAGATTGTCGTAACCCTGTTCCCAGAGCCGTTTGAATGCCTCCACCTGGAGCCGGAACTGTTCAGGAGTCTGGAGATCCCTCCGGATCCCCCTCCAGCCAAGCATCGGGTTATGCTCTGCTGGTTCGCTCTCCCCGCCTGCCATGTTCCTGAATTCGTCGGTTGGGGCATCAAGGGTTCTCACCCAGACCGGTTTTCCATAGAATGCGTCGAGGACAATCTTGATTCCTTTATAGAGTTCCTGGACAAATTCTTCCTCTTTTCCGTTCGCGATGAACCAGCCCGGAGTCCGGTTGAGTCCAAGGATCAGGTGTTCGATGCGGAGCAGCCCCACCCCGTCGGCCCCCGTTGCTGCCGCACGTCCGGCGGCCTCGGGTATGGAGACGTTGACCTTCACACTTGTTGCGGTGATCAGGCCAGCAGTGGCTGCCGCTGTGGCAGGGGCCTCAATACGTGTTTCTGCAGTCTTGATCGCACCTTCAAAGACCTGGCCCTTCTCCCCGTCCACTGTGATTATCTGCCCCGGTTTGAGGACGGCGGTCGCGTTACGGGTTCCCACGACAGCCGGAGTGCCGAGTTCCCTGCTGACGATGGCTGCATGGCAGGTCATCCCTCCTTCATCGGTGACGATGGCCGCGACCCTGCGCATTGCCGGCACCATGTCGGGATTGGTCATCTTTGTGACAAGGATGTCGCCTTCTTTCACTTTTCCGGCGTCTTTTATGTCCCGAACAATGACCACCTTTCCGGACGCGATTCCCGGCGATGCGCCCTGTCCCTGCACGATAATCTTTCCTGAATCATCTGAAGACGAATCCCTGGAAGGGATCGCGGATCCAATCGTGGTTATCGGCCTTGACTGGAGAATGTAGATATCATGAGCGACGATCGCCCATTCGACATCCTGGGGCACCCCGTAATGAGTCTCTGCAATGTTTCCAAATGATGCAAGGCGGCTTACCTCGTCGTCGGATAAAACCGGTGCATCCCTGCGGTCTTCCCCAACATCGACGACCTTGGTCCCGTTCTCACCGTCCGATACGATCTCGATGTTTTTCGTGGCTATAAGCCGGTCAACCACTTTTTCGGACCTGTTATCAAAGACATACTTGTCAGGTGAAACAGAGCCCGATACAACCGCCTCGCCAAGGCCCCAGGATCCCTCGATGATGCTTAAGGGCTCTCCCGTTACGGGGTGCGATGTAAACATCACCCCTGCCTTCTCGGAGTGAATGAGTTCCTGCACGACAACCGCGATATTTACACTCCTGTCGTCGAATCCCTGTTTTGAACGGTAGTATATTGCCCTGGCGCCATAGAGCGAAGCCCAGCATTTCTGGACCGCTTCAAGGAGGTTTTTCTCTCCCTTTATATTGAGGAAGGTCTCCTGCTGCCCCGCAAAACTGGCATCAGGGAGGTCTTCGGCGGTTGCACTTGATCGAACCGCGACGATGAGTCTGGGTCCGCCCATCTTTTTATAGGCCTTGCGGACACCCCCCTTGATCCAATCTGGCATCCTGGCAGTCATTATCGCTTTCTTCGCACGATTTGAGGCCGTTTCGAGCGCATCGCTGTCATCGACGTCGAGTTTTTCCAGGTCGTCGAATATGACGTCCTCAAGATTTGCCTCGACCAGAAACCGTCTGAATGCATGACTCGTCACCACGAATGCCTTCGGGACGGGAAGCCCTATCGCAGACATCTCTCCAAGAGATGCACCTTTACCGCCAACAGCGGCAATATCTTCTTTCCTGATCTCCTCAAGCCACAGAATATCCGGCATCTGTTTCATGCACGCACCACATATATCTCACTCCTCATGTGCTTAATAAATTATCATCTATTCTAGTTTCTTCTCTTTTTCACCGTGGTCTCCACACCACTTCGCAATTGGCTGAAGAAAACCCTCAATACGTACGATGCCGAATATATGTGGGTTTTACTGTGAGCACGAGAATACTTGTCAGTGATCCGCTGGCAGAAGAAGGCCTGGAGATCCTTCGCAGGGAGTACGAAGTGGATGTACTGACGGATCTCAAAGAGGATGAGCTGGTAAGGAAGATCGGGGATTATGATGCACTCCTCGTCCGCAGCGGTACTGAAGTGACTGCAAAGGTGATTGAAGCCGGAAAGAAGCTCCGGTTCATCGGAAGGGCTGGAGCAGGCGTGGATAACATCGATATGGATACCGCCACCCGCAGGGGCATCATCGTTGCCAATGCACCGGAAGGGAACACGCTTGCCGCCACGGAACATACCATGGCAATGATGCTCTCGCTGGCGAGAAATATCCCCCAGGCAAACGCCTCGCTCAAGAGCAGGGAATGGAAGAGATCGAAGTTCATGGGTGTCGAGCTGAATGAGAAGACACTCGGTATCGTGGGCCTTGGCAGGATCGGAAGGGAGGTCGCCAAACGTGCCTCGGCGCTCGGTATGCATCTCGTGGGATATGATCCGTTCATCACCAGGGATAAAGCTGCACAGATCGGTGTCGAGGCGGTCTCTCTTGAGGAGCTCTTCAGGGTATCGGATGTGATAACAGTTCATACACCGCTTATCAAGGAGACAAAGCATGTCATCAACGAAAAAACCATATCCACGATGAAGGACAACGTGCGTATCATCAATTGCGCACGGGGCGGAATAATCGATGAAAAAGCCCTCTACGAAGCGGTGAAATCAGGAAAAGTTGCCGGTGCGGCTCTCGATGTCTTCGAGGAAGAACCGCCTCTCAACTCTCCCCTGCTGGAACTTGACACGGTAATCACGACACCCCATCTCGGGGCGAGCACTGTTGAGGCTCAGCAGAATGTCGCAGTCTCAATCGCAAAGCAGTGTATCACGGTCCTCACGGGTGGTTCTGCGAGGTATATCGTGAATGCACCCATTGTGCCGGCAGATCAACAGGAGACTGTCGAGCCATATGCCATCCTTGCTGAAAAAATGGGTCGTTTCCTTACCCAGCTCGTGGAAGGAAGAACAGAGAAAGTGGAACTGGTCTTTGGGGGAGACCTCTCAAAGCTGGGGAATAACAGCCGTTTTATCACTCGCATGGCATTGAAAGGTCTCCTCGATCCCATCCTGCAGGTTCCCGTAAACATTGTCAATGCAGAGTATATTGCGGGGGAGAGGGGCATTGCTTTTTCGGAGACCACTACCCGGGAGTCCGGTGGATTCAAGAACCTGCTTACCTTGAAGATAAAGACAGACAGGATGGAGGAGACGATGAGCGGCACTGTATTCATGAAGGGCCGGAGCCGCATCGTTGCTATCGGGGGGTATACGATGGACATGATCCCCGAGGGATATGTCATAATCTCGCGGCATCTTGATAAGCCAGGGGTTATAGGCCGTGCGTCTACCATTCTTGGAAAAGGCGACGTCAACATCGCCGGAATGCAGGTCGGCCGCATCAATCCCGGTGAAGAGGCCATAATGGTCCTGAATGTCGATTCCGAGGTCTCATCCGAGATGATGGACGAGATACGCTCGATGCCGGGGATCTATACCGCGAAGTTTGCAAAGATATCTGACAAACTTATCTGATACACCTTTTTTTATTCAGCCTGTTCAAATAACTGAACAATATCTCGAAAAATTCCCATGACGCCCTCCCGGTCATGGAATGTGGTGGTCGCTTCACCCGGCCACGATGTATTCGAAATATCACTTCACACATTTCAAGGATTGCCCGATTCGCCTCCACGTGAAGAGTATGAAGAACTACTCCACTGCCCGGAATACCAGGGTGATTTGTTCATTACTCCCCTTGCCGGTATTATCCCAATCGCGATC
>LKUF01000437.1 GCA_001412335.1 Methanolinea sp. SDB | reverse complement strand
GAGCATGAACCGGAGACCTCCGGCCGTGGAGAGGTTTCTCATCTCCCTGCTCACCTGGGTGATGAGATCGCGGACCACGACCTTCTCCTCCACCTCGCCCGTCTCGCGCACCAGCACCAGGCGGTGAAGCGAATATATGCCGATTATGAACGCGAATATGAAGAAGAAGTCCCAGTACTGGAGATCGAAGGTGACGAAACTGAACTGGGTCGCCGGGCTCTTCCAGTTCAGGGTCAGCGAGAGCTCTGTCGCGGAGAAGTAATCGACAAACAAACCGCCGATGACGGGGGCAATGCCTGCCGCAAGCGAATTGGCAATGTTTATCGATGCCAGGTATGCTGTTGCCCCTCCGCGGGGAGCGAGCTTGAGCCCGATATTCGCCGCTGCAAGCGTCACTCCGGAGGTGGAAAGACCCATCAGGACGTGGAGGACGACGAGGAGGGGGAAGGTGAGAAGATGCCTGCCCGGCATGGTGGTGAATGTCCACCCGAGTATTGAGATCATGAAGAGCGGGCCTGCAACCCGGAGAACGGAC
Organism: Methanolinea sp. SDB; assembly: GCA_001412335.1. GTDB lineage: Archaea > Halobacteriota > Methanomicrobia > Methanomicrobiales > Methanospirillaceae > SD8. The sequence goes on along the minus strand of LKUF01000437.1, from coordinate 1,849 downwards.
TTGTTGCTGTACCGGTCGACGATACTCCCCCACATGTGGTACGAGAGCACGCTCACGCTCTGGCTTAAGACCGCAAGCAGGATGACGATGAAAAGATCGTATTTGAGCATGACGAGCAGGTACACGGTAAAAAAAGGCGCTGCGAGATTGACGGCAAAGTTCCAGGACGCCATGAATGCGATGAGCCGGGAGAAGTTGTCATCTGAGAACGCATCCCTGATATTATGATACAGGGATACATGGGGAGAACGTTGCATGAGCTTCTCCGGGATCCGCGTCATGTAGCGGATATCGAACAGCCCGGCAGCAAACCCGCCGAGAAATATGAGTGAATAGGCGTATATGACAGGATATGGAAGTGTCTTTTGCCAGAAATCGATGAGGAAACCGGATACCAGTGAGAGAACAATTCCAAGGGCCATGGCAAGCGCCATGCGCCGCGAAAAAAATGTCCCGAGGATCTCCTCGGGGACCAGGTCCCGCATCCAGGAACTCCAACTGCAGTGGGATACGGCCGAAAAGCAGCCATAGGAGACGAGGTAGGCCACAAGGGCGTACACTCCCGTCACAGGCCCGAAAAAGAACGGTATGAATGCTATTCCAACCCAGGAGACCCTCGCGAGAGTCGATGCGACAATACAGATGAACCGGCGATTCCGGATCTTTTCCACGATAGAGATGGCCGGCATCTGGATTAATTCGGCAAGCGGGGGGATCGCGGCAAGGAGCCCGATTATCGTGTTGGACGCCCCGAGCTGCAGTGCGAAGGCAACGAGGAATATCCCGCTCGTGAGCGTGACCATCGCCTGGGTGGCAAGCCCGTCCCTGATGACCACCGAGAGTCCTCTTGATACTTCTTCAGCCGTCAGGGACTCTTTCGGGACTAAATATACCATCTTTGGAAACCGGCCACTGTTCCACTCATGTACGGAATAATCCGCTCATGGAATTTGTGGGATAACACCGGGAATAAATTATTGCATGCGGCCGCGCTTCCTGTGGAGAGTCCTGCAGCCTGCCTGCCGGAGAGTCAGAGATCGTGTACGATTCGTTCCACTGTTTCCAGGAAGATCGAAATCTCGTCGTCGCTCGTGTAGCACCCGATCGACGCCCTGACGGTCCCCTCCGGGTGGAGGGAGCTTGTGAGCGGCTGGGCACAGTGCATTCCGCTCCGTACACAGATCCCTGCCATCTCATCCAGCCTGCGGGCACAGGCATCAGGGGACAGGCCAGCGATATTGAAGGAGATGACCGTGGTTCCAGGCGGGCTGTAGACCGTGACCCTGTCAATTCCGGTTAATCCGTCCCACATGATCCTGCCAAGACGTGACTCGTGCCTGTGGATGTCTGGGACCCCCAGCTCCTCCACGAGTTCGACGGCCCGTCCAAGGCCAATCACGCCCGGGAGGTTCGGGGTTCCCGGCTCGAAGCAGGCAGGCGGGGGCAGCAGTTCGTACGAGTCCAGGTACACGTTCCCGACCATCCCGCCGCCATGGCAGGATATCGAGAGGTTCCCAAAGTCAGAAATGTACAGGGCGCCGGTCCCCTGCGGGCCAAGAAGCCCTTTATGCCCGGGCATGGCAAGGAAATCGGCACCAGTCCAGTCAAACGGCATATGCCCGACGGACTGGGCGGCATCGACCAGCACAAGTGCCTCTGCATCATGGGCGATTGCAGTCATCTCCTCCACGGGCTGGACCGTCCCGAGGACGTTTGTCATGTGGTTCAACGCCACCAGGCGTGTACGGGGACTCATCGCCTCCTTGAGAGAATCGGGGTTGACAAAGCCCTTCTCTTGGGGGATCACCTTCATGGTGACACCCCGGTCCTTCAGCGCCATCCAGGGAAG
>LKUF01000436.1 GCA_001412335.1 Methanolinea sp. SDB | reverse complement strand
TTACTTTTATGACACAGGAGCCCACGATATGCATGAGAATTCATAAACTATATGATGCTATACATAATGAAGGTGGCTCAGGAGCCCTCTCTTCTGGAATTTCTGCCCGTTCTTGCGGTTTTTTTCGCCTGGCAGGGGTCAGCCCACAAAACCCGTTGAGAAACTGCCGCATCCATTTTTAGATATGTATTTGAGGAAAAAGAAAAAAACGGGTAATACAAACCGTCACGGCAAATGCCGTTTCCGATCTCCCGGTTGAGTGTGAAATGATTACAGTCCTGTTCGTGGATGATGAACCCGCCCTCCTTGACGTGTCCCGGATCTACCTGGAGCGGAGCGGAGAGCTCAAGGTTGATACCTGCTGCTCAGCCGGCGAGGCGCTGGAACTCATGAACGAGCGGAGCTATGACGCCATCGTCTGTGATTACGAGATGCCGGGGATGGACGGGATTGCATTTCTCAGGCACCTCCGACTGGTCGGGGATACGACCCCGTTCATCATATTCACGGGAAGGGGACGGGAACATGTGGTCATCGACGCACTCAACTCTGGCGCCGACTTCTACCTGCAGAAAGGTGGAGACCCGCGATCACAGTTTACCGAGCTCATTCACAAGATCAAGCAGGCGGTAAAACGAAAAAAAGCGGAGATATCACTCCAGATAACCAGGTACTCTGTGGAGAGAGCCACCGAGCAGATCTTCTGGCTGGATACCAGGGGACGGTTCATCTATGCCAACGAGGCGGCATGCACCACACTCGGGTATGGATCGGATGAACTCCTGCTCCTTACCGTTTCTGATATCGACCGGAAGATGAACCGTGAAGCATGGAGCCTGCTGGTCGAAGAACTCCGGCAAAAGAGAGAGAGCATGAGAAGCTCGACGCATACCCGCAAAGACGGAACAGAGTTTCCGGTCGAAATAACCTTCAATTATTTCGAATCGCAGGGCAAGGGGGTGATATTTGCCTATTCCCGTGACATGCACACCTGGGCCGAATCCCGTGGCGTCTCAGTCGAGATCCGGGAGAGGTGCCGCGAAATAACCGGCCTGATGCCCGGGCCCTTCATGATCCTCACTTCAGATGGAAGAGTGGAATTCTCAAACCGGGCCGCGCTCTCCCTTCTCGGGTATTCCGAGGAAGGGCTTGCCACGGGGCTTTATCTTCAGGATATAACAGAACCGGCAGAACTGCCGATGATGATGGAGATTCTCTCCCGGGCCGTCAAGGGTGAGATTGCCCCGCCTGCACCGACGGCATTTATTCATAAGAACGGTTCACGACTGCCAGTCCTGGTATCCGTTCTCCCACAGAGCGATTCACAGAATGTCCTGGTAGGCATCTTTATCACTCCGCAAAAAGAGGGGCGGCTGGACAGGTACAGGATCCTCTTCGAAGAGTCGTTGGAAGGGATGATGCTCGTATCAGACCGGATTGTGGAATGCAACCGTGAAGCGTGCGAGATCATTGGATACCCGAAGGACGAGCTTCGCGGCCGGACCATCCTGCACCTGTCGCCGCCGTACCAGCCCGACGGCACCGAGTCTTCCATCGCTCTCTTTGAACATCTCCAGTCCGCGACATCCGTCAATTCACAATCATTTGCCTGGCACTTCCGGAGACGGGACGGAAGTCTCTGCCGGGTCCGTATGACATTAAAACCCATCTACATCGGTGAACGAAAGTTCATGCTGGCAAACATTATGCCAGGGGAAAAAGGGTAAGTCAGCCCATAAACGGAATAATTCAGGTTCTCTCCTGGCCTGAAAATGCCCCGGGAAGGTCAATATACAGGAAGAACCCGGACGCTTCTTCGGAAAAATCCTGGACCTGCACCAGGTCAGGGGCAATTCCCCTCCCGTTTTTGGAGACCGGGTCTCGTATCCTATCATGAGAAACAGGAGATATTTCCCGGTTCTGATGAGAAAGCCGCAAAGATGGGGGGAGAAAACCGGGAACACGTCAGTTATCAGATAATGAGACCGGGGCGGTTTTCACTGGATCCATGCTCGATCCCGGGTATGCGGCAAAAGCTGTTCCGAATCATCCGCACTCTCCTTTCCATTCCGCTGTCCAGAATAAAGAATCCGCCGCACCAGGGACCCGGGATATTGCCCTGA
>LKUF01000435.1 GCA_001412335.1 Methanolinea sp. SDB | reverse complement strand
TTTCACGGCACTTTACCGGTGCGCGGCCAGGTGATCACCGGCAAAGTCGTGAGCGATCGCATGATGGAGACGGTTGTTGTGGAACGGAAATACCTGCATTACGTGGGTAAGTACAATCGGTATGAGAAACGCAATTCCCGCATCCATGCTCATAACCCGCCCTGCATCAATGCAAAAACGGGCGATATAGTGAAAATTGCGGAATGCAGACCACTCTCGAAGACCACGAAGTTCGTGGTTGTGGAGGTGGCCCGGTCATGAAGGCAAAGCAGTCAAAAACTCCACGGGCGCTCGCCACCGGTACCAGGATGCCCTGTGCCGATAACACCGGTGCCCGTGAAGTGGAGATAGTGTCGGTATTCGGCTACCACGGTGTCCGCCGCCGTCAACCCAAGATGGGCCTTGGCGATATCGCCACGGTGAGCGTCAAGAAAGGCACTCCCGATATGAGGAGAAAGCTCGTGAGAGCGGTTGTCATCCGGCAGAAAAAAGAGATACGGCGGCCGAACGGGATGCGAGTCTCATTCGAGGACAATGCGGTTGTGGTTGTGGACGAGAGAAACGAGCCCCGCGGAACCGAGATCAAAGGGCCTGTAGCGAGGGAAGTCGCAGAGCGGTTTCCAAAGATCGGATCAATGGCCACAATCATCGTGTAAGGTGTGAAAAATGGTTCGTGTAGAAAGCAAACAACCAAGAAAACAGAGGAAAGCGCGCTATACCGCTCCGGCACACCTGCGCAACAGGTTCCTGCATGCCCCGCTGGAATCTTCTCTTCGGGAAGAGTACAAGACTCGAAGTGCCCGTGTAGTGAAGGGTGACACGGTCAAAGTCCTGCGGGGTGAAGCTGCAGGCACGGAGGGAGTCGTGGACCTTGTAGACACGAAAAGGAGCAAGATCGTGGTCCAGGGAGTCTCGATTCCCAAAGCGGACGGAACCGAGATGCCCCGTCCTGTCGATCCGTCCAACGTGCAGATTACAAAATTAAACCTCAAGAACGATCCCGAAAGGGCAGAGCGACTGGGAGGGAACAGGTAATGTCAGATCACCTTAAACGACTCGTGGCACCCGACTCCTGGAATATTTCCAAGAAGACCGACAAGTTTGTCGCAAAGACAGCTCCGGGTCCTCACAATGCAAACGCCATGCCTGTTGTCGTATGGATGCGGGATCACATGGGTTTTGCCAGGAATTTAAAAGAAGTAAAAGAGATACTTGGCAGAAAAGAGGTTACAGTCAACGGACAACCGTGCAGGGATCCAAAAATGGGAATAGGTATCTTCGATATCATCTCGCTCCCAAAGATAGGGAAGCATTATCGCATCCTCCGTGACAAGAACGGGCGGCATAAGACGATCGAGATCGATGAAGAATCATCCAAATCCCGGCTGGCCAAGATCAGGAACAAGACCGTGGTCCGCGGAGGAAAGGTCCAGCTCAACCTGCGCTATGGTGCAAACATCATCGGGGAGAACACGTACAAGCCGGGAGATTCGGTTGTTATATCCCTTGATCCAGAAACGCGGTTCAAAATACTCGATCATTTCCCGTATGCGCCAGGGAATATGGCCATGGTTATCGGAGGAAAACATTCCGGCAGGGTCGCCCGCATCGTCGATATCGTAAAGGTTGCCGGCAGCGTCCCCAACAGGGTAATCCTCGAAGACGAGAATGAAAAGATGCGTTTCGAGACGATCGATGACTACATCTACATGGTGGGCAGGGAGACTCCGGCTCTCGCAGTGTGGGGGATTGAAGAATGAACCCGATGCGGGAGCTCTTCGTGGAAAAGGTCGTCGTCCACATGGGTGTGGGTGAAGCCGGAGAGAAACTCACAAAAGCCGAAGAGATCATGAAGACCATCACGGGAAACACCCCTGTCCGGAGTATTGCCAAGAAAACCCAGCCTGCTTTCGGTATCCGCAAGGGCGGTGCAATAGGCTGCCGCGTTACCCTTCGTGGTGAGAAGGCGGAGAATTTCCTGAAGACGGCGCTTGGAATCGTCGAGAGGAGGATATACCGCAGTCAATTCGACAGGAGCGGCAATTTTTCCTTTGGGATCGAGGAACACACGGATTTCCCGGGAATGTCGTATGACCCGCAGATCGGAATTTACGGCATGGATGTCAACGTGGTTCTTGCACGCAAGGGGATCCGGATCACCCGGAGACATGCACAGCAGAAGAAGCTTCCAGAAAAACAGGTAGTCCGGCCGGATGATGCCGTCTCATATCTGGAGGCAAAATTCCTGGCGGAGGTGCACTGATGGGTGGAGAAAAGACCAAGAAATTTGGCCGCGGTGCACACGAATGCCAGATGTGCGGCCGGAAGCAGGGACTGGTACGCAGATACAATATCATGTTCTGCCGCCAGTGTTTCCGCGAGTGGGCCCAGAGGATGGGCTTTAAAAAGATGAATTAGAGGTGAGTACACAATGTCTAGATTAAATACCATTGCCGACGGCATGAGCGCACTCAAGAATGCAGCTGACGGTGGAAAACCCAATGTCATCATCGAACCGGCCAGCAAACTCCTCGGTGCCATGTTTCGGATCATGCAGGAATCCGGTTACATCAGCGGCTTTGAATTTGTCGATGATGGCCGGGGAGGCCAGTTCCTCGTCCAACTCAATGGAAGGATCAACAAGTGTGGTGCGATTACACCGCGCTATTCGATTAAGATGGCCGACCTGGAATACTGGGAGACCCAGTACCTCCCGGGCAAGAACTTCGGTATACTGATCCTGTCCACGTCAAGGGGTGTCATGACTCATGAACAGGCCCGCAGGGAGAACGTGGGCGGCGAGTTGATCGGGTACGTCTATTGAGGTGGAAAGATGGCAGCAACAAGAACAGTCACTATCCCGGAAGGCGCATCCGTCGAGATGGACGGGTCTGTACTGAGAGTGAAGGGACCAAAAGGCCAACTTGAGCGCAACATGAGATTCCCCCAGATCAAGGTTGAAGTCCTGGAGAACGAAGTCGAAGTCTCCACTTCATCTGACAGGAAGCGCATCATGGCCATGGTGGGGACATTCGCTGCACATGCCAACAATATGTGCATCGGTGTTACCGAAGGCTTTGAGTATCGGCTCAAGGTGGTGTACAGCCACTTTCCCATTCAACTGAAGATGTCTGGAAATAAGCTGGAGATCATCAATTTCCTGGGAGAGAAAAAGTCAAGGTACGCCACTATCGATGAACGTGTCAAGCCAAATATCGGGAATGACGAGATTGTGCTCACGGGCATCGACAAAGAAGTGCTTGGCAACAGTTCGGCAAATATCGAGCATGCCACAAAGATTCGCAAGCGTGACCCAAGGATATTCCAGGACGGGATCTATATCGTTCAGAAGGGGTGAGGAAGATGGCAGACGAAAAGAAGAGATTGATACGTGTCCGCACCCAGAAGTCGGCGAATTTTTCCCGCGACGGGGAAGGAAAGAAGAAGAAGCTAAAGAAAACCTGGAGAAGGCCGAGGGGGCTTCACAACAAGCAGCGTCTCCAGAAGAAGGCCAAGGGACCTCTCCCGACTCCGGGATATGGCAGTCCCCTGGCGGTCAGGGGAATGCATCCCAGCGGATTCCGTGACATCCTGGTCTTTAACCCCGGAGACCTTGATGCCCTTGACCCTGACCAGGACGCAATACGTGTTGGCGGATCGGTAGGGGACAGGAAGAGAGCTCTTATCCAGGAAAAGGCCGTCTCTGCCGGTCTCAAGATCCTGAATCCAAAAGAGATAAAACGAGTTGTAGAGGAGGATGCCGAAGATGACTGATGTCTCAAACCAGAAGAGGATCTCGGCATCACTGCTCAAGTGCGGAGTGAACCGGGTATGGTTTGATCCGGAACGTATCGCGGACATCCAGAATGCGATCTCCCGGGATGATATCAGGGAGCTTATCGACGATGGCGCTATACGGGCCCACCAGGTCAAAGGCGTGAGCAGGGGCCGGGCGCGGGTCAAGATTGCGAAGAGGGCGTATGGGCACTGCAAGGGCCCTGGAAGGCACCGTGGTGCGAAAGGAGCCAGGAATCCGCGAAAGAGGCAGTGGATCCAGAAGATCCGGGCTATCAGAAAGACGCTTGTCGAGTTACGTGACTCGGGCGAGATAGACCGCCATGTGTACCGAATGCTTTACCGGAAGGCGGCAGGCGGACAGTTCAGAAATGTCGCGCACCTGCGTGCCCAACTGGAAATAATGTCAGGGAGGATGAAATAAATGGCTTCAGGAGCGCGATATTTTGTTCCTTTCAGGCGGAGAAAAGAGGGAAGGACCGATTATTACCAGCGGACCAGACTGGTCGTGTCTGACCGTCCGAGGATGGTTGTCCGGAGGACCAACAGGCATATCATCATCCAGCTGGTATCTGCAGGACTCGAGGGAGACAAGACGCTCGTTGCGGCAAATTCCAAAGAACTTGCGCGTTTCGGGTACAGGGGATCCACCTCGAACACACCTGCGGCGTATCTGACAGGACTGCTCTTTGCGGTCAAGGCCCTGAATACCGACTATCAACAGGCAATCCTGGATATAGGGCTGAACCGGGCGACACCGGGTGCCAGGGTATTCGCCGCGCTCAAAGGCGCTGTCACCGCAGGTCTTGACATCCCGCACGGCGAGGCCGTTCTTCCTGATGAAGATCGGGTTAGAGGTGTCCATATCGCAGAATATGCACCTGACCGTGCAGGAGACCTGGTCCAGAATGTTGAAGAGACGATTGATGCGATCATGAAGGAGCTCGAGTAACATGGCGTACGAGAAAGAAGAATGGGTTCCCCTTACCGGACTTGGAAAAGCGGTGGCTTCAGGCCAGATCACCAGTATAGACCAGGTCCTGGAGAGCGGACATCCCATCAAGGAACCTGAGATCGTCGATGCCTTCCTGCCAGATCTCGAAGATGAGGTCCTGGATATAGAGATGGTACAACGCATGACCGACTCGGGGCGCCGCGTGAAGTTCCGGGCTGTGGTCGTGGTTGGAAACAGGGACGGATACATCGGATTCGGCCAGGGAAAGGATGCCCAGGTCGGCGATGCTATACGAAAGGCGATCGTCAATGCAAAGACGAATGTGATAAAAGTGAAAAGAGGCTGCGGCAGCTGGGAATGCGGGTGTGGTACCACCCATTCCCTGCCGATGCAGGTTGAAGGATCGGCCGGAAGCGTGAGGGTGACGTTGAAACCTGCCCCCCAGGGGATAGGCCTTGTTACCGGGGATATCAGTAAGAAAGTGCTGGAACTCGCAGGAATAAAGGATGCCTGGACGTTCTCGCGCGGACAGACCCGGACGACGATCAATTTCGCGAAAGCAACCTTCAATGCACTCAAGGCGACCAACATGTTCAGGACAGGGGGAGCAGAGTGATGTACGCCATTGTCCAGGTCAGGGGGGTAATAAACACCCGGCGCGATATCAAGGACACGCTCCGGATGCTCCGCCTGCACCATATCAACCACTGCGTCCTGGTGCCCGACACACCCGAATATCTTGGAATGATTCGGAAGGTGAAGGATTACGTTGCGTACGGCGAGGTCGATGCACAGACGATAGAGACTATCCTTCGCACCAGGGGGAGGGTTATTGGAGATCATCCCCTCACCGACGAGTATGTGAAGGCGAACTCAAGTTTTGGAGGGATCACTGAGTTTTCGCAGGCCCTGGCGGGAGGAGACATCCGGCTCGCCGATATGCCCGGATTGAAACCGGTGCTCCGCCTGCATCCTCCAAGGAAGGGATACAAGACCATCAAGAGGACCTATCCCCAGGGTGGTGCCCTCGGATACTATGGGAAGGAGATCAATGCTCTCCTCTACAAGATGAGGTGAGATGATATGCCAGTCAATAAACGATCCAAGTTCCGCGGTTCCCGGACCTGCGGTGGTGGAACTCACAAGAACCGCCGTGGAGCCGGGAACCGTGGAGGAAGAGGCAGGGCGGGTCACCGCGACCACCGTTTCTCACATTACCTGCTCTATGGAGAGATCCATAACGGGAAGCACGGTTTTGTGAACCAGACTTCACGGAGAGAAAAGACGCTCTGTGTCGGTGTCCTGGACCAGATGGCAGACACACTTGTCGAGGAAGGCAAGGCCTCCCGGGAGGGCGATGTCATCGTCATCAATGCCGAACAAATCGGTATTGATAAGATACTTGGCAGCGGAAAAGTCACTCAGAAGATGAATATCTCTGCCCGGTCTTTTTCAGAACAGGCAAAAGTGAAAATTGAGGCGCTGGGTGGCCAGGTCCTGGTTATCTAACCTCTTTTCAAGGTGAAAGAATGGGAACCCTGTTGGACCGAATGGAACCGCTGCTGGCAGCGATGCCTTCAGTCAAGAGTCCTGAAGGCCACGTCCATTTCAAGAATAAACTCTTGTGGACGGCCGGCATCCTGATACTCTATTTTGTACTGACCAATATCCCGCTATGGGGGCTGGACCCCAATTCACAGGATCTCTTCCTGTATTGGAGGGCTCTCCTCGCCGGAGCGAGCGGCTCACTTGTCCAGCTCGGTATCGGGCCGATTGTTACGGCGTCTATCGTGCTGCAGCTCCTGAAGGGTGCGGATATCCTGCATATCGATACCGCAGATGTCCGTGGTCAGGTCATCTACATGGGACTGCAGAAGCTGCTCATCTTCGTGATGATCATCATCGAAGCTGCGCCGAACCTTGTCGGGGGTTTCCTCCTGCCCGATCCGGTCATCGCGGATGCGTTCTTTGGAGGAAATCTCTTCGCAGTCTCGCTTTTGATCTTCCTCCAGGTGTGTCTCGGAGGTGTCCTCATCGTATTCATGGACGAGGTGGTCACCAAGTGGGGGATCGGCTCCGGAGTGGGACTTTTCATCATAGCCGGAATATCCCAGGCACTCATCAATGGGTTCATCAACTGGTCCCCGTTGAATGATCAGTATCCGGTCGGTTTCTTCCCGCGCCTGGTGGCCGTAGTGGCCGACGGGGCGAATTTCCTGCAGTACATGGGCATCGAGATGCTCGCACTGATCGCAACGGTTGCGATATTCCTCATAATCGTGTACGTGGAGTCCACCCGGATCGAGATTCCCCTTGCCCACGCGCAGGTGCGCGGGGCCAGGGCACGGTTCCCGGTGAAGCTGATCTATGCCAGTGTCCTGCCCATGATCCTTGTCAGGGTGCTGCAGGCCAATATCCAGATGATCGGACTCTTCTTAAACAACGTGGGGATCACAATCCTTGGCACGTTCCAGAACCAGACGCCGGTCAGCGGGCTGATGTTTTACTTGAACCCGGTGAACGGGCCGTCTGACTGGATGTGGTGGATCTACGATCTCGGCCATGCGCCCTGGCAGGTTCTCACGAGGCTTGGCATCGATACCATCATCATGGTGGTCGGCGGTGCAATATTTGCACTCTTCTGGATCAAGACAGCAGGCCTGGATTCGAAAGATGTGGCCCGCCAGATCCAGCTGAGCGGAATGTCAATTCCCGGCTACCGACGGAATCCGCAGGTCCTTGAGAAATATCTCGACCGGTACATCCCCAGGGTGACCGTGATTGGCGGTGTATTTATCGGGCTGCTCTCTGTCGGTGCCAACCTGTTTGGTGTTATCGGAGCAGTGAGCGGGACGGGTCTTTTACTGACGGTGAGTATCACGTATCGTCTGTACGAGGAGATTGCAAGCCAGCAGATCATGGAGATGTACCCGTTCATGCGGACATTCTTTGGGAAGGAGTGAGTATGACAGACAGGAGAGTAATCATAACCGGCGTTCCCGGGGTTGGCAAGACCACGGTGGTCAACGGGGCCTTAAAAATCCTGGAAGATGAGGGTATTACCTACAAATCCCTCAACTTCGGCACGTATATGTTCGAAGTCGCCAGGAAGGACGGAATCGTGAAAGACCGCGACGAGATGAGAAGGCTGGATCGCGATGTGCAGAAGGAGCTCCAGAGGGCTGCCGCCAAAGCGATGGCGATGGAAAAGGGAAATATCCTTATCGACACCCATGCGTCAGTGAAGACTCCCCGGGGATATCTCGCCGGACTGCCCGAGTGGGTGCTGCGGGAACTTATGCCCGATACGATCGTTTTGGTGGAGACCGACGAAGACCAGATCCTTCTCCGCAGGCTGACCGACGAGACCAGGTCAAGGGACATGGAGGGATCCGCAGGGATTGGGCAGCACCAGCAGTTCAACCGGTCCATTGCGGCATCGTATGCCATGATAACGGGCGCAACCATCAAGATCGTCGTGAATGCAGATTTTCTCCTTGACAAGGCAGCAGAGGATTTGGCGCAGACGCTCAGGTGAAATGGTATGGATATGAAGAAATATGGAGGATTCATTCCCCTTATCGTGGCTATGCTGCTCATCTTCTCCTACAGCGTCCCGGCGATCAGGGACGGCGTGGGGAGTTTTCTCGACACACTATTGGGCCCGCTTGCGAATATGGTCCCGTTCTATGTCCTGATTGTTATCCTTTCAACGGCCACCGCATTGTATTCCTCCATTATCCAGAAATATACCATTGACTATGAGCACATGCAGGAAGTCCAGGCCAGGATGAAAATCTTCCAGAAAGAATATCGGGAAGCCCAGCTCTCCGGAGATGAGAAACGTCTCAAGAAACTGAATGCAAAGAAGGACAGGATGATGAAGGAACAGATGGAGATGTCCCAGAACCAGTTCAAGCCCATGGCATACATCCTGATCATAACGGTCCCAATCTTCTTCTGGCTGATATTTCGGTTAAACAGCGCGGAAGGGGAGATCATTATGCCCTTCTTTGGTCTGCACACTCTGACCGATTTCGTGCTTGGTCCCATACCGGCCTGGATACTCTGGTACATGATGTGCTCTCTGACCATCAGCCAGGTAGTCCGAAAGTCCCTCAATATCGGGGGAATATAATGAGAATCACGGTGAGTGGTCTGCCGGGAAGCGGGACCACCTCACTCGCCAGGACAATAGCTTCCCGGAGAGATTACCAGATCATCTCTGCAGGAGAGGTATTCCGCCAGATGGCCAGCGAGAAAGGCATGGATCTTGCCGATTTTGGAGAGCTGGCACGGAAGGACCCTTCTTTTGACCGGCTTATCGATGAAAGGCAGCGAGAGATTGCCCTGTCCCATGAAGATATGATCGTCGAGGGGAGGCTCTCCGGCTGGTTTGTCAGGGAAGCCGACCTGAAAGTCTGGCTCATGGCATCCCTGGAATGCAGGGTGGAGAGGATCTTTGAACGTGATCGTGTCTCTGATCACGAGACTGCACTGAATCTTACCCGCGAGCGCGAGGAGTGCGAAGCTGAGCGTTACCGGACGTATTATGATATCGATATCGATGACCTGTTGCCATATGACCTTATCCTCAATTCGGAACGTTTCGATGTAGAGGAACTTGCCGCGATCGTCGAGACCTCAATCTCCGTCATTGAGGCGCGGTCACCGTAAAGCAACAATATTCATTGAAACACCCGAAACTCATCTCTATCAGCCAGATTCCGGGAATTCTTTTTGTTCTAGGTCAGTCCGGGAACCCCGGGAAAAAGGGATTGATCTTCTGGTCTATCCGTTCAGACCATGTTAAAGAGCAGTATGAGGTCAGAGAAATCGATCCGGCCGTTCTTATTGTAATCGAATGCACTGACGGGTTCATTATCAGCTATCCAGTCCATTTGATTGAAATACAGCACCACATCTGCGAAATCACATCTCCCGTTGCCATTGAGGTCTTCGTATAGCCCATCTTTATCGGGATCTGTGGGGATGAGAGCGGTATCAGGGGCATCTGCGTTGCCGGCCTGGTAAGAACCAGTCTGTGGTATCGCCCTGACAAAGGGGCATGGTTCACCGGAGGAGGATCCGTCCCCGTCGAATGGGGTGACATCGCCGGAATTTGACCCATCACCGTCGAATGGGCA
>LKUF01000434.1 GCA_001412335.1 Methanolinea sp. SDB | reverse complement strand
GCGTGAGCAGGTATATGCGGCAGTGACCTGGACCGCTGGTTTCAATCTTCAATCACGAGTTGGTAAGGGGATATATCGAACAAGCGAATCAGAAGGTTTGAGAGCGTTTCCACGGAAGTGGGCGGGGTGCCCATTGAACCGCAATCCATAACCGGGCGCCCCGCAATTCATCTGCATGCAGGAGTGATCCATGACACCAAAAGCCCTCCTCATCGACCTCGACGGGGTATTGTATACAGGCAGAGAACCGATCCCCGGTGCGAAGGAAGCCATCTCGTATCTCGACGACTCAGGCATCTCCTACCGTTTCGTCTCGAACACCACGAGGAAATCCCGGAGATCCGTTGTGGAACACCTGGTAGAGCTCGGTCTCGATATATCCGGAGATCTCGTCTTTACCCCGCCGCGGGCTGCGGTTCAATACCTGAAGAATGCGGGCAAGTCCAGGATCTCACTTCTCACGACCGGCGATGCCGGGTCGGAGTTCAGGGAAGAGGGATTCTGTATCACCGACGATTCGCCGGATTTCGTAGTTATCGGGGATGCCGGTGATGGATTCTCGTACGCGTCGCTGAACAACGTGTTCCGGCTGGTCATCGCCGGTGCCGGGATCATAGCGCTTGAGAAGGACCGGTACTGGATGGGCGACGATGGCTTCATGCTCTCTGCGGGCCCCTTTGTCGCGGCGCTCGAATATGCAACCGGGAATGTGGCAACGATCATGGGAAAGCCGTCCCCCGCATTCTTCCTGGCTGCCCTGGAATCGATGGCCGTCTCACCGGACGAGGCGGCAATGATCGGCGACGATGTGGTGACCGATGTCGGCGGTGCGATATCGGCCGGCCTCTCGGGTGTCCTTGTCAGGACCGGAAAATTCAGGGAAGACGCGCTTGCGGCGGCAAACCCAAAACCTGACATGGTCATCGGCTCGATCGCCGATATACCACGCGTGATCCACGAACTTGACCGGACTGATACCACATGAGGTCCACAAAAGCCGCGATCCTGGCGCTTGCGCTCCTTGCAGCGAGTGCGGGCTGTCTCCACGGCCTTCCC
>LKUF01000433.1 GCA_001412335.1 Methanolinea sp. SDB | reverse complement strand
ATAAAGAAACCGCAACCATCTCCCCACAAAAAACACATCAGACTCTATCATCATACAAACCCATATTATTTCAGCACTCCAAATTTATTGTTCATGGAGACCGCCCTGCGGGAAGACTACCTGGAAGCACTCTTTAAATATGCGCAGGAGAGAAACAGCCCGCCCGCACTATCTGAATTCGCGGATTACCTGGGAAAGCCTGTAGACGAGGTGCATGAGATGCTGACAGCTCTTGAAAAAGAAGGGGACATTGAACCTGACAGCGATCATATCCGCCTCTCCACCCAGGGCAGGGATCTCGGGAGAAGGGTCCTTCGTAAGCACCAGACCCTCGAACGTTTCTTCACCGAGGTGCTTGGAATTCATCCCGATTTAGCCTCAACAGAGGCGTGTACTCTTGAGCATAAGATATCAGACGACGCAATTGACCGCCTGGGCACGTATATGCGGAATCCGCAAAAAAGAAGCGATATCTCCTGCAGGAGGCGGGGTAGGGGAGGCTGGAGATTTTCATCGATCCTCGATTTTTCCGAGGGAGCCGAACTCGTCATCAAGAATATTCCCTGTCACGGCAATTACAGCCGTCTTGCAGACCTTGGGATCTTTCCCGGTGAAAAAATTGTTCTCGTGAGGAAACTCTCCAACAATGCAGTAGTCATTCGGGTAAAGGGCTGCGATATCGCGCTATCTCCCGAGATTGCCCAATCTGTTTGCGTGGAGCATACCGGATGAAATTTGCCCTTGTCGGAAACCCAAACGTAGGCAAATCGCTAATTTTTCAGCAGTTGACGGGTCTTGGCGTCGAGGTGAGCAATTATCCCGGGACAACCGTCGACCTCATGAGAGGAAACGTCTGTTACGAGAGGGAAATAAAGGAGATCGTGGACCTCCCCGGCATTTATTCCCTCGATGGAGATTCAGACGAAGAGAAGATGGTGCGCTCGTTCATCATGTCCGGGCAGGGCGACGTCTATATTGCCGTCCTGGATGCAGCCCACCTGGAAAGGAACCTGTACCTCCTCGCCCAGCTGGCCGAGTTCAAAAGACCGATGATCGCCGTTTTGAACATGATGGATGAAGCCTCGAAGCAGGGCGTGGAGATCGACGTCGCAGGCCTCGAAGAGGTATTCGGCATACCCATACTAACAACCACTGCGACACAGGGGAAAAATATCAACGAGATCATTCCAAAAGCAGCCTTTTCTTCTTCGGTTTCAGACCTCGAGATCAATTATGATCACCATGTCGAGGCCGCGATACGGAGTCTTGCCTCCGGGTTTTCAATAAGCAGGATCGAGGCACTCAATGCCCTCCAGGGCATCGGTGATGACCGCGAACTCCTGGAGTCGGCAGAGATGCTGGCGCTTGAACTGGAGCGGATCCATCACATGTCTGTCCACCAGATCATCGCCGGGAACAGGCACCATTGCGCCCATACCATCGCAAAAAAACTCCTTCGCGAGAGTGAACCCCGCAGGTTCAGGGACGTGGACAGGATACTGACGACAACATTTCCCGGTATTCCAATCCTCTTTGGCATACTTGTCTCGATACTCCTCGTTGTATTCGTGACCGGATCGTGGATGGAAGAGTCCATAGTTGAATTGATGCAGTTGACCCTTGTCGATCCGTTCTTAGAACTCGACCTTCCCCCATTGGTAGAGCAGGTCGGCTTCTCGTTTCTCCTTTCCCTGCAGGCAGGACTGGGAATAGCGTTTCCATTCGTCTTTACCTTCTATATCTTCATCTCCATCCTTGAGGATTCAGGGTACCTGACGAGAGCTGCATTCCTTGCAGACAGGTTCATGCATCGCCTTGGGATGCACGGGCAGGGCATCATCCCCATTGTCCTCGGGTTTGGCTGCAATGTCCCTGCACTGATGAGCATACGCTTTTTAAAAAGCCGCAGGGAGCGTATAATCGCATCGTTTCTCGTCACCATGATCCCGTGCTCTGCACGGACTGTCATAATAGCAGGGATCGTCGCTTCATTTGTCGGAATAGCAGCCGCGTTAAGCATATATGTCGTGATATTTGTCCTTGTTGTCCTGACAGGGGTTGTTCTTTCGCGTATAACACCTGGTGAACAATATGGGATGATACTCGAGATGGCTCCCCTGCGGCGGCCAGAATGGAAGAATGTACTTCAGAAATCCTGGCTTCGTATCAAGGAATTCCTGTACATCGCAATGCCCCTGCTAATCGTGGCCAGCATCATCCTTGGATTGCTGCAGTATGCCGGCGCATTCGAGGTCTTTGAGTCCCTGATCGAACCGTTTTCCACCATAATCCTCGGAATTCCTCCCTATGCTACCACGGCACTGGTATTCGGCATTCTCCGGAAGGAGATGGCTCTTGAAACACTGGTCATACTCGCCGGAACGGCCGACCTCTCATCGGTCATGACAGGGATCCAGATGTATATCTTTGCAATCGTCAGTGTGCTCTTCGTCCCCTGCATCTCAACAATCGCTGTCCTTCAGAAAGAGCTCGGGACAAGGATCGCTGCACTGGTCTCATTCTACACGCTGGGGCTGGGAGTTTTTATAGGAGCACTTATAAACCTTCTCATAAAATGATGGTTGAGGAATGTACATCTATAAAAGTGGAATAAAAGTGATAGATGATGCATTGGGCGGTGTAGAGTCCGGAACCAATATCCTCATCCTTGTCCCGTCCCTCTGCTCCGGGGATCGTATCGGAAATACCATGTCAAAGCCTGAAAACGGGGAATTTTCGATTATTTTATCCACTGATCACCCCTCAGCCGATATCGAGGAAAAGCTGGGTCTTTCCCCCGTCCAGAGGACCCATACAGGTATCATAGATACCGTGACAAAACTCATGTTCCCCGAGGCTGCCGATTCTGTACGGGTAAAATACGTTCCAAGCGCCAGCGATCTCACAGGTATCGGGATCAAGTTTACACGAATGGTCGAAGAGATGTTCAGGGGTAGTTTTTCAGAAGACGAACTGGAGATTTTTCCGCCTCCTATCAGGTTTTACATACATTCCCTCTCGACACTTCTCATGTACCGGAGGGTAGAAGTGCTGTACCAGTTCCTCCATGTTATTACGACAAAACTGAAAAAAATGGAGGCCCTGGGAGTTTATGTACTGAACAAGGAATCCTTTGATGAGAGGACCATCTCATTGATGAAACAACTGATGAATGTGGTGATTGAAGTGAAAAAGGATTCAAATCAGGAATTCCTCTCGATTAACGGTCTTTCCGGCATTACTCCTGATTGGATCGCGTATCAATTTGAAGATGGAAACCTGGTGATAAAGTAATGTTAAGGACTGGAATTTCGGGAATTGATGAGATGCTTGGCGGGGGTATACCGGACGAGTCAAAAGTTCTTATCAGCATGGAACCGGGTGTGGACGGGGGTTTATTCATGGCGACGATGCTTGTTGATGCCCTTTCAAGAGATCGAACCTGTCTTGTCGTAATTCCCACCTCCACACGTGATGCCTTCCGAGAAGAGATTCTCTCGACCAAGGGAGTCGATATACATACCAGATCCGACCGGATCATCACTCTTGATTCCCGGACAAGAGAAGATATCCGGAAAAATATCGGGGACCGTTCTCAAAGACTCGCCGAATGGAAACGCGTTATCTGTTCCGCCTGCACGGAGAACAATGTTGATGTCGCATTCATCTATTTCGATCTCTTCTACGAGGACTTTGGCCTGGACGGGGCACTATCTGTGCTTGATATGACCGGCGTTGATTCAAAACCGGTGGTTGTTGTTGAACATCTGAACCTCGAAGGCGACACGTTCATCGAAGATCTCGCGTCAGCTGGGCTTTTTGACCTGGTATTTTCCATAAAGGCCTCATACACCGGAGTTCCCTTCTTCAATTTCCTGACAGTAGAACACATATCCTGGATGCAGCTGCCACGGCGTTCAGTTCCGTATCTCATATCTGACGGAGCCATCCGCCTGTATATTCCAAAGATCATCGTGACAGGGCCCCCCACCTCGGGAAAAACCACATTCGTGAATAATGCCTCCGAATACGGGATATCTACAGACAGAAACGATTTTTCGGGAAGCAGCACCACGGTGGCAATGGACCTTGGTTGGCTCCACCTGAAGGGATTCGATATCAGTATCTACGGAACCCCGGGCAAACCGCGATTCGATCCGATACTGCCACAACTCTTCAAGTGTGCGATGGGCGCTATCCTCATAATAGATGTGACCAAACCTGAAACACTCGACCGGGCAAGGCAGTTGCTCACCATAATCCAGCAGTCCCTGCTTCCGGTCGTCCTGGTTGCCAACAAGTCGGATCTACCGCACACACTCGGCGAAGAGGAGATCAGAAAGATCCTGAATCTCCCTGAAGATACGCTCATCGCCTTTATCAGTTCCACGAGATCTTCAGATGTATCCTGTGTGGTGGAGGACCTGGTCGAGCAGATCATCATGTTCCCGTATTAGGAGGTGAACGGGATGATTACGACCATCTTCATCAATTGTGTGGGTTTGATGAAAGAATGCTGACGTTTGTCGGACTCGGCTTATACAGCCTCGAAGATATCTCGATCAAAGGACTCGGTTGTATTCGGGAGGCAGACCGGGTCTACCTTGAGACATATACATCCCGGATCATGGGCGCGTCCATCGCCGACATGGAGAATTTTTACCAAAAACCAGTCATCGAGCTTGGACGGGAAGATATCGAGCAGCACCCGGGAGAGATCCTGAAAGAGGCCGAACGGTCCGACATCGTCATCCTCACCGGAGGAGATCCCATGGTGTCGACGACCCACATGGACCTGCGGATACGGGCGGACCGGATGGGTATACAGACCGCAATTATCCATGGATCATCAATCTCGAGTGCCGCCTGCGGTCTATCAGGACTGCAGAATTACCGGTTTGGCAAATCATGCTCTCTTCCGTTCCCCCACAAGAACTGGTTTCCGATGACCCCAATCGAGGTGATAAAGCAAAATATCACGCTCGACCTCCACACGCTTGTATACCTGGATATCCAGACGGAGAGGTATATGACCATCCCCTATGCAATCGGACTGCTCGAGGAGATGGCCAAAAAAGCAGGTATCCACATCACGCTGTACATCGGCATTGCGAGGGCGGGTTCTGAATTACCGGTAGTGGCTGCAGGTAGTGCCGATTCCATCAGGAGGACAGATTTTGGTCCGCCACTACACATCCTTATCATTCCTGCCACCCTCCACGTAGTGGAGAGGGAATACCTGGAGTTGTTTGCAGGACTATGAACACCGACCGGTGTCGGGAAACACTCAAAGGACGTGTACCGAAGATCAGGATACTGGTGCCCGAAGGAAGCCTGCTCTCTGGTATCGCGCATGAGATCCGGGAGATGGTCCTCGCGTACGAGAGCGACGGACACGACTTTCAATGCAGGGGAGATGCTGTAAATGCATGCGCAAGCTATGCCTATGCCCTCGGCTGGCTCGATGCCGGGTGCTCGATCGGCATCTTGTCGGCGGGTAATCCGGACGGAGGATGGTTCATACCCGCATCGCAATCTCCGGATCACGGGGAGACACGGTTGGGGGAAAAGACTGCACGATATCGAAAACTTCTCCGTACAGCCTGCGATGCCGTTTTACCATCACCTGACCCGGGCAGTCTCCTCCTGTCCGGTTCAGAAAAGATCGTGATGACAGGACGGACATTTCTCATCTATGGGGAGACCGCCATGAGGGAGCACCGCGAATGGGTGGCCCTCTCCTGTTTTTCCTACGGGTTTGGATGGCTTGATGCCGGTATCCGTGCAGGTTTTCTTACAGCCCAAAAGGACAGGGACATATTCACGATATAGGTCCAATTCCGTGATTTTTTTCATGGAATTCCTCAAAGCGTATATAGAAAGTGGAATAACATGATATGGAAGTGGAAGAGACTCGTGCAATTATTTTTGTAACAGGCAGGGAATTCATCGATGGATAAATCACAGAAAAAATGGCTCTGGATATCCCTCGGGTTTTCTGCCATCGTCCTCGTTGGTGTCCTCTATTTTACCGTCGACGCATCCACATTTGAATATCTGCGCCAGATGAACGTTTATTTTTTCATTCTCGCCCTCCTGACCCATCTCCTGGCACTCGTCTTCTGGAGTCTCCGGATCAAGTTCATGAGCAGATCGCTCGGATACAGGATTGGGCTCCTATACTGTCTCAACCTCGTGTGTGCCAATCTTTTGGTTGCCTCAATCACACCCTCCCAGGCAGGAGGGGAGCCGGTACGCGTGCATGAACTCTACCGGGCAGGGGTGAGACTCGGAGACGCTACGGCTGTTGCCATTACCGAACGTATCCTGGATGGAATAGTGCTCGGACTGGGTGGTGCTTTCTTCATGCTGGTGCTTGGGAGCGAATGGCAAACTATCGGCTTGAGTTTTAGCTACGTCCTGTACATCTCGTGGATACTGATCACCGCGATGGTCGTACTTTTCATCTACTCGTTCAAAAATCCCATGTTTCTGAAACGTCTGATACATTTTATCTCAGGGTGGTTCACACGCAAATGGGAGAGCAGGCGTGTAGAAAATCTTGCCAACAGGATCGACGGCGAGGTGGACAACTTCCACAATACTCTCCACACATTCATCAGGCAGGGAAAAGGCGGCCTGATATGGGGGCTTTTGTTCACGTCGCTCTTCTGGTTCTGCGAATTTATCATCGTCTCGTTTATCCTCATGGGCCTTGGCCAACCACCGATATTTATCGAATCCCTCATCTTCCAGCTGGTGATCGCCGTCTTCATGATGATCCCCCTCACTCCCGGTGGTTCGGGGATTGCCGAGATCCTCTTTACCTCGTTGTATGGCCTCTCGGTAAACTCCTCGGTGCTTGGCATACTTGTCATTCTGTGGCGGTCTATCCTGTACTATTTCAACATCCTCATCGGGCTCTTCGCCAGCCTGGTCATCGTCCACAGGGAGACATCGGGCTCAAACAAGACTAAATAGAAGATCCTCCTATCCTCCTGTGTAGTCATGCAGGCAGTGTCGGGTACGGTCAGGGGAGTTTACATGGCGAGAGGGGCTGTTGGGGCCTCGCCAGCGGTAGTACTGGCCGTGGGGGACGATTCGTGCCTGCCGATCTATATTGGCTTATGGGAAGCGATTTCAATCAATAACGCGCTTCAAAACGAGTTTTCACCACGACCGCTCACTCATGACCTGTTCGTGGAGTTTTTAGAGACGTTCCAGATATCCTTAAAGGCGCTTCTTATCGATTCCCTCGAAGACGGTGTATTTTATGCAAATCTTATCCTTGAACACGATAACCATGAACAGAGCATGGATTGCAGGCCAAGTGACGGTATCGCGATTGGTATCCGCTGCCAGGCAGAGATCCTGATAAATCCCGAGGTTATTGCAGGCTCGGCTGTAAAGACAGAAGACCTGCCGGAACTCGTGGATCTCTCCACGTATCTTTCAGGATGAGCTACCTTCTCCGGGACTCCAGTTCCCGGAGGAGATCCGAATATGTGACACCCGCAGCTCGTAAGGCCACGAGCAGGTGGAACTGCAGATCTGCTGCCTCGGAGATTATTCTTCCCTGTTCCACGTTCTTCACGGCCAGGATAAATTCGGTCGCTTCCTCGCCGACTTTTTCCAGTACCCGGTCGATCCCCTTGGGATCGGCGAGAAGGGAGGAGACGTACGAACCGGGTCTCTGATTCCTGACCCGGTCATCGATCACGTCCCATAACTCTTCGATAACTGATCGCTCGCTCATTCTGCCTCCCCTTCAACCGTTATCCCTATGTCATCCCTTGCATGATAACGTCTCATGAGAATTTTTGCTTTTTCCACGTTGCATCCACCCTTTCCTATCGACATCCCGAGGTCGCTCTTCCGTTCCAGGACCACATGAATGGTTCCTGGTTCACCCTCGTGGAAGATCCTCGAGATCTGTATTGGCTTGAAGATATTCCTGATGAATTCCTCTTCATTGTCTGCAGATTCAACCATCTCGATGCGCTTCCCGAGGACATTCTGCATCCGCCTGATATTCTCTCCTTTTTTTCCAATCGCAAGCCCCATATCGCCTTTCTTGATTACATATATAATTCGCCCGAATCGTTCATCGATTATACAGTCAATAGCGGTTGATTTTGTGAGTATGCGTAATTCTTCGATATATCTTCTCTCTTTGAATCCAATGTTGCGATCCATTGAAAAATCCTTCGTATGTTATTCCGGGTTACCAATAAAAAGTATTTGCGATTGATGTATCGTTTGCATGTATTATCCGGATATCTCCTTGAACAAACCCTATGAATAACCGCGACCAGGTGCAGCAATGCCTGACTCGATATCAGTGGTGAAAAAAGAAGAAAGGGTGCGTTTCAATTACTGGATTAAGTATGTCACAGATACCTGTGCTGATACCTTCAGTTCCCCGGGCTCGATCGGCGTGGGAGCAGACATGACCTTCGAGTCGGCGGCTCCTGCATATCTCGCACTCTCGTAGAGAACCGGAGAGTAGCTCTGCCCGACTGTGACCTCCTTAACCCCGGTAATGGTCATTCCAATGGCGGATGCAACGGCATCGGCATCCAGTTTCGTTCGGGCAACAGCTTTCCTGATGACATCGGCACGCAGGCTCGCTTCCTTCTCCTCGCTCAAGTAGAAGTTGATGGAGTCCACCTGGTTTGCACCATTTGCCACCGCGATATCGATAATCTCGCCTGTTCTTGTCACATCGCGGAGAGTCACCTGTATACTGCTCGTGACCTGGTAATACCGGATCTTGGTTCCGAAAGGACCTGAACTGTCATACACCGGGTAGATCGAATATCTCACGGTCTTCGTGTCCTCGTCCGCGATTCCGGCATCATGAATCGCCTGTATCATCGCATCTGCAATTCGTGCATTCTCTGCCTG
>LKUF01000432.1 GCA_001412335.1 Methanolinea sp. SDB | reverse complement strand
TTAGGCGGCAACGTCAAGTTTGCGGATGACGGCCCGATGGCTGTGAATGACGGCCCGTTCACGGTAACGGTAAACACATTATCGGTCAGCGGCAATATTTTGACGGATGGACCGGTGGATGACAACTATGGTGCGGATGGTCCAGCGGCTGTAGATCCAGTTATATGGATGGGACCGTCAGCAGATGATCCAGGCTCCGTGTACGGTACACTAACCACCATAGGAGCAGGTTATACTTATGATCTTAATACGGGTAATGAAGCGGTCAAGAGTCTGGATACGGGTGAGTTCATAGACGTTCATTATAATTACATGATCAAAGATGCTGACGGCGATATCAGCCAGGCGACATTAACGATTAGGATTACAGGTACGAATGACGGGCCTACGATCAGCATTAATCCGACAGACGACACGGTATATGAATCCGGTCTGGCTGCAGGTTCCGATGCGAGTGCGAACACCGAATTTGCTTATGGCACTTTCACCATAGCAGATTCGGACGGACTGGACGACATCCAGAACGTGACCATCAACAGCACAACCGTGTCAATCAGCACCTTGGATGCAGCGACAGCAGGATCTCCTGTTATCATTCATGGGACGAGCGGTGATTTAAGTATAACGGACTACAACAGCTCCACAGGCGTAGCGACCTACACCTATGAATTAAAGACCCCGACGACGGACGTTAACGGCGTTGATGAGACGGATGTCTTTACGTTGACTGTATCCGATGGAACAGCAACCTCTTCTCCAGCCACGCTCACGATAGGCATTATTGACGATGTACCGAATGTAACGGTAACAGCGGCCGGCGAGGAAGGTGTTGTTCTAACAACCCACGATGCTCTGACGGACGGTGTACCGACAGACAGCGACACGGATTCTTCGACGGCTAATTTTGACGGTGTATTCGGACATACCTCTGCATATGGAGCTGACGGCGCGGGCACCACGGTGATGAATTACACATTGGATCTGGTCGGGAGCAATGGTACGGATTCAGGCTTGAACAGCGGCGGCGCAAATATTTATCTGTACGAAATCAGCGGTGCGGTGGTTGGATCGACATCGTCGACATTAGGCGGTGTGACGTCAGGTAATACGGTCTTCTCGCTGGCTGTGGACAGCAGCAGTGGCGTTGTAACGCTGACTCAGTATGAGGCGATCGATCATGCCCTGCCGGGGGATACAGCAGCACCGTATGACGATCAGTTGACGTCCCTGAGTGATGGATTGGTGAAGCTAAATGCGACGGCAACGATTACCGATTCTGACGGCGATACAGCGACGAGCAGTAATTTTATAGATTTAGGCAACAACATCCGGTTTGCGGATGACGGCCCGACAGCGGGCGATCAAAGCGTAACAGTCGGGGAGGGCGCCAGTGTCGGGACAAATCTGCTGCTTATTCTCGATTGCTCATCATCGATGAATCAAGATCCAGGAGTTGCCGGATATACGACGCGTCTGGCTTTGGAGAAGGCCGCACTCGGACAGTTAATCGATAAGTATGCAGAAAATGGCGATGTTACCGTAACCGTGGTGAAATTCAATTCATCAGGCACCATTGTAGGTTCATACATGACTGCCGATGCGGCTAAAACTGCCATTAACGCATTGACAACGGCTACCGGTACCAACTATGATGCGGCTGTTGCTTCAGCGCAGACAGCCTTTAACGGTGCCAGTTTGTCACATGGAATAATTGGAGGTCAAAATGTTTCCTACTTCCTCTCCGATGGTGAGCCAAACAATATAGGCGGCGGCACTGCCGGTATTACTGGTAGTGAAGTAACTGCATGGGAGACGTTTCTGACGAATAACGATACCACGTCATTTGCTCTGGGTGTCGGGTCGGGGGTTACATCCTCCACTCTCGAACCTCTCGCTTATGACGGGCTTAATACTGTGCAGATTGATCCGATTGTTGTAACGGATCTATCCCAGTTGCAGGATGTTCTGTTAGACACGGTTATCGTTCCGAGCACGATCGCGGGCAATCTCATTACCGGTGCTGTTCCCGCATCCTTCGGTGCCGACGGTCCGGCTGCTCTCGAGATCGTTTCCATTGCCCATGACGTAGACGGTGATGGTATTGATGAGGTTTTCAATACTTCTTCATCCGATCCGGCTACGGGCATATACGATCCCGTCACGAATACCCTTACCCTCAAAACGCATGAGGGCGGCATATTAACCGTGGATTTTGCGGACGGAGATTACACATACACAGGGCCGACTTCATCGCTGGTAGCACAGGAAGTTTTCAAGTATACCATTATAGATTATGATGGTGATACGGCTTCGGCTACTTTAACGGTCAACCTGCCGGTGGAAAATGTACTGGTTGTCGGTACCAACGTTGATGACCAGACAGGTCAAACCACTGATCATTATATCGATCCTTATGCGCCTTTGGATGGACCGATTACCGGAGGCGCCGGAAGCGATGTACTGGTGGGCGATATCGGCGGCGTAAATAACATTGTCCAGCCCGGTCAAAATTACAATATTTCACTGATTGTCGACAGTTCAGGCAGTATGGATAACGATTCAGGTACTCCGGGCATGACTCGTATGGAGTTGGCTAAGGATGCCTTAAAGAACCTTGCCAATGACCTGGTTGACCATGACGGTGTCATCAATTTGCAGATTATTGATTTTGACAGCAACGTAGTTGCGAATATCAGCTGGTCAAATATTACGAGTGCCAATTTAAGTGCCATATATACGGCGATAGATAACATGGTCGCATCCGGCGCTACGAACTATGAGGCTGCTTTTAACGCGTCCAAAGCGTGGCTAAGTTCCCAGACTAATGGTTACGAAAATATGACCTTCTTTCTTACGGACGGTAATCCGACGTATTACATTAATTCTTCCGGTAGTGTAGCAGGACCTGGAAATGTAACAGACTATATCACAATGTTAAACTCGGTGGAGGCGTTTGCCCTGCTGTCACCGATTACCCATGTGGAGGCTATTGGTATCGGTACAACTATCAATGAGAATTATTTGAAATTCTTCGATAATACTGATGTTACAGGGACGGGCAGTGTAAGTTTTTGGAATGGGACAGTAACAGGGCCGGTGGGTCAAGTGGAAATTGTCAACACTGCTGAAGAATTGACCGCTGCTTTGCAACATGGATCTTCGGAATATACGCTCCTTGGAGTCGGTGACGATCAACTTGTCAGCGGAGACGGTGATGATGTCATTTTCGGTGATTCAGTCCATACAGACGCTCTTGCGGACGCTAATGCTCTTACGACCCCGGACGGCGCCGGTTGGGAAGTATTCGAGAAGCTGGGCTGGACTGAACAGGAGATTGTTGATTACATTAAAGCTCATCATTTGGAACTTTCTGCTGAAAGCGGACGCACCGGTGGTAACGATACGATTAGCGGCGGTGCCGGTAATGACGTTATTTATGGCCAGGAAGGTAATGACATCCTCAGCGGTGGAACCGGCGATAATATCCTCAAGGGTGGTACAGGTGCCGATACATTTGTTGTCTCCGAAGGTGGAAATGACACTGTTCTGGATTACAACAAGACTGTAGATGGAGACAAAGTTGATATCTCTTCCATCGTCAAGGTTGATGATGTAGCGGTTGCAAAGACTTATCTCAATGTTCGTGAAGTTGATGGAAAAGCGGTATTGGATATTTATGATGGTGCAGACCACTCTTCCGGTCATTTGAAAGCCAGTGTTACATTCGATAATATTAATTATTCAGATCTGGGTTCTTCTGATCAATTGGATCATTTGCTGGGTCAAGTGGATATCGATCATCATTCATAATGAGTAACAGTAATTATTGCACCAAGGTACAATGGATAAACGAAAAATAATGTATAAAATATAAATAACATTAGTTTTATAAGGAGAAATTATCATGGCCGAGATCAAAAATAGTCCTACGAGTGAAGTAGGACATAAAGCAATCGGGAAGGTTGCGATCCTGTATGGGAACGTAAAAGCCATATCTCCTGATGGTATAGTGCGGATACTTAAAGTGAATAGTATGATTTTTGCGGACGACCGCATTATCACAGGGGATGATGGAAGTTTATCCATCGTTATGAATACATTTCCTCCGACTCAATTAGATCTTGGCCGGGTCTCTGATATAGTCGTCGATGAGGATGTTTACGGAGCCATTTCTCCTGCGGTTACCGCCGAAGCTTCAGCTGAACAAAAAGCGATTCAGGATGCCCTGCTGGCAGGTGATCAGCCCATAGAACTCGAAGCGACAGCCGCCGGCGTGGAACAAAGCGCGGGTGGTGGCCATCCTGTTTATGTCGTAACGCCTGACTGGGTACATATAACCCCGGGAAGCGGTGCCGAAACAACAGGGATAACATGGGGAATTCCGGAACCTGTTGAATATGCTGCTATACAGGAAGAGCCAGTACCGGCAATAACGGTCAATCCGGAAGCTAACCCCGATGCCAACGCAACGCAGGAAGGCTTGGAAGGCAGCGGTACTGCGACCGAAGGCAATGTTCTGATTAATGATCTGTCCGGCGATGCAAGCATTACTGTGACCGCCGTCAACGGCAGCGCTGCCAATGTTGGCGTAATCATGGCGACACCCTTGGGCGGTACGATCGTTATCAACGCGGACGGCTCATACAGCTATACCCCTCCGCCGCAAGCTGATCACAGCCAGGGACCGGTTTATGAAGTATTTCCCTACGAGATCACCAACAGTGATGGCAACAGTTCCTCTTCAACGTTAACGATTGAAGTGCTCGATACGGTTCCGACGGCAGTAGATGATATCAACACGGCAACGGAAGGAGGGACGCTTAATGTCGCCCTGCTGAATGGCATTTTATCTAATGATGTAATGAGCGCTGACATTCCGGGGAAGGTTCTGAGCATAACGTCTGGTTCGGTAACGGTAGATCCGGGCACGGCGATTGCCGGTCAGTATGGAACATTAATCATTGCCGAGGATGGCAGTTACACTTATCAGGCGAACAGTTCTGTCCCTGCAGGCAGTCAGGATGTATTCATTTACAAAATGGAGGATTCCGACGGTGACACCTCACAGGCGAAATTGACCATCACCTTCGCAGGAGACAACAATGTTCCGACAGCCCAGGATGGTGCAGCAGTCCAGAGCGATGATGCTCTATATGCAGGAACACAGGTGGCATCCGAAGGTACATTAGCCTTCAGTATGGGTGGCGATGTACCGGGCACTGTATCAATGGATTACGATGGTGGTCTGGGTGCGGCTGTGAAGTCCAGTGCGGCAGGTGTCACTACGTTTACAGCTTCGAACTGGACATTAACGATCAATGAAAGTACGGGTACCTACAAATTTACCCAGACTGGCGCCTACACTCACGATTTAGGTGCCGACAGTGACAGCGGCAAGGTAACCGTGACACTTACCGACAGCGATGGCAGTACGCATAACGCGATACTGAATCTGACGATTATGGACGACGTGCCGGTGGCGGTAGCTGATATTGCCGGACCAGTCCAGTCCGGGGCGACATTGGTGGTTGATGCGGCTAGCGGTATGCTGTCCAATGATAACCTGGGCGCCGATGGTGCAACTATTACGGCCTTGGATGCCACAGGGACACAAGGTACGCTGGTGTGGAATGCCAATGGCAGTTACACCTATACGGCGGTTAAAGATGCCACTTACACGGACGTGTATAAATATACCCTTACCGATGGCGATGGTGACGTCAATCAGGCGACACTGACCATTGCCGTCAAAGATGGTTCGCCGACGGCTCCGGATGCCAATGCGGTGGTCAACGAAGCAGCCCTTGATCTTAATCAGGACGGTTCTGATTTGGCAGCGGGCATTGTGACCGGTACCAATCCAAGCAGCGTAGCGGAGACAGTGAAAGGTAATTTGGCGGCCACTGATCCCAACGGTGACGTCTTGACCTATACAGCTGGAACAGTAAACGGCGCTTATGGGAAAATTCAGATCAACGCCGACGGCAGCTACATTTACACACTGACCAAACCCTTTGATACCACGCCGCATGCGAATGATGGGGTTACCACTATCGATAATGCCGAAACTTTCACCTATACAGTGACCGATGCTTACGGCAACAGCAGCCAGGGCCACATTACCATTGATATCATCGACGACATTCCGGTATTGAGTGTAGAGGCTGATTCTTTGACAGTAGACGAGGACGGTTTGGCAGGGGCAAACGTGGATGCGGGTCGTCCGGGCGAAGTCACGGGTACCGATTCGGTTACAGCAAACGGCAATCTGGCGGACAACTTCAACTTTGGCGCTGACGGTGCAGCTGCTCAGGCCATTTACAGTGTGAATGGACAGACAGCGGTAGGCGGTCATATCATCATTAACGGAACGGGTTATACACTGGATGTTGTCGCCGCGACTGGCGCATATACCTTTACCTTAACCGATAATCTGATTCATGATCCGGTTCAGGGCGAAAACCTGCAGGCACTTCTGGCAGAAGGCATTGAGCTTGACGTTGTTGCTCAGGATGCCGATGGCGACCGGGTAAGCGGTACGGTCACGCTCGACCTGGATGTCCTGGATGATATACCAATACTAAAGGTTGCGGCAGATTACCTTACGGTAGACGAAGACGGTTTGTCGGGAGCGAATGCAGATGCCGGCCGTCCCGGCGAAGTTACGGGGACTGGTTCGGCCAGTGCCACGGGGAACCTGGCGGACAATTTCAATTTTGGTGCTGATGGTCCTGCCGCTCAACCCATTTATAGTGTGAACGGAGTTACAGCAAATGGAAGCGGTCATATAATTATCAGCAACGCATCCTACACATTGGATGTAACTGCTGCTACGGGTTCTTATAAATTTACGTTAAACGACAATATGCTCCATGATCCGGTTCAGGGCGAGAACCTGCAGGCACTTCTGGCAGAGGGTATTGAGCTTGACGTTGTGGCACAGGATGCGGACGGTGATCAGGTCAGTGGCGTAGTCATGCTCAACGTGAATGTGCTGGACGACATCCCGATTGTCACCGTAGGATTGGCGGAAGAGCCGCGGCCGGTAAGCCTGACGACCCAGGATGCAGATACGATTGGTCCCGCAACCGATACGGACAGTGGTTCCTTTGC
>LKUF01000431.1 GCA_001412335.1 Methanolinea sp. SDB | reverse complement strand
AAGATTATCCAGATGACCCCAACTTCAATCACAATCTTCACATCTCCACCATGGAAGCGGGAGATCTTTGCCACTGTCGCGGAGTCTGAAGACCGCTCCCGGGTGCTCCGTGAGATAATGAAGGACGAGGAGATGCGAAAGCGCGGAAAAGAAGTTGCCGAGACGACAAAACAGGTAACAACACTTATCCACCGTCTCCCGCCCCAGCTGGTCGTGCAGTTCCTGAAACGCGATCTCGATGAGCGTGCCGTCTTTGAAGGAGCCTCTGATTTCCTGTCAAGGGAATTCGGAGTGCCGGTTCTGATAAGGGACGCGGAGGAGAGTGGGCATGCGAAGGCACGCTCGGCTCTTCCCTTCAAACCGGCAATTGTTATCGAATAGAAAAAGATTTATTTTTTCTCGACCGTCTTTGCCTTTTTCACCCGTTCCTTGGTCGAATAACCGGTCACATCGTCGAGAAACCTCCGAAAACGCCTGTTCGTATCAAGAATTGCTTCATCACTCACCGAGATATCGGACTCGGTGTCGATAACCAGGGTTTTTCCACCGGTGCCGGGCGAGACATCGAGAATCTTCAGGGCCCCGAAGGATATGCGGCAATGCTCCCCTTCGCAGGAGATTTCCGTCCCGAAGTGTTCTTTTAATTTTTCCATGATGTTTTCTTTGAGATTTTTTGTATAACCGCGTTTTACCGGATACTCTTGCATAATACTTTTTTAGGAGGATGAAATATGTTAATCTAATGTCGCAAGAACCCGTCGATATAAAAATTTACTCCAAGCCCCTCTCAACAGAGAGCTCTTCTGTCCTCATAGGGTTCCCCGGTAGCGGGCTTGTGGGTAGCATCGCACTCCAGTACCTGGTTGAGCAGCTGGAGTTTACCCAGATCGGGAGTATGAACAGCAAATACTTCCCTCCCCTGGCAATGATGAACAAGGGGGTCATCAATGTTCCTGTACGGATATACGAAAAGGATGCGCTCTCGGTCATCGTTGCCGATATACCCATACACCCAATGATCTGCTACGAAGTTGCCAACGGCATCATGGACTGGCTCATGCCGTTTGGGATCAGAGAGGTGGTGACGATTGCCGGCATAATCACGAATGAACCGGAGAAGCGGGTGTTTGGTGTCGCCTCCGCCGGTAGCGCTCTCCCCCGCATCCAGGAAAAGACTCTTATCCTGCCAATTGGGAGTATTTCCGGTATTGCAAGCAGTATCCTCACCGAGTGCAAGATACGAGATATCCCCGCATACGGCCTGCTCGGTGAGACTATCAATGCTCCCGATCCCCGTGCATCCGCTGCGACGATAGAAGTCCTGAACAAGATGTTTGACCTCTCGCTCGATGTCCAGCCACTATTGGAGCAGGCAGAGGAGATAGAAGCGACCATGCATAAGCTGGCAGAGCAGGTGCAGTCGGCCGAGAGTATGCCCAAGAAAGAACAACTTCCCATGTACGGGTGATCGCCATGAAATGTTATGCATTGACAGGAATCGCTCCCGAAGTCATCAGGGAGCTCAAACAGGGAAAACCGCGCACCCTGGAACTCCAGAGCACGCACAACGTCGTGACCCTGGCAGGTATCGAACCCGGGACTGCCATCTTCATGACCTCAATCGACATGGAAGACCTCGATCCCGGAGATTCCGGAATCATCGTGGATGTCGTCTCAATAAGTATCACGATGAAGAGGATGGTGGAATTCACCCAGGGGCACCATTACGAGGAGAGAGAGAGGATGTCGGCCCGAATCAAGGTCCGGTGCGTCGGTGCATCGACAGTAAAAAGCGTCACACACGAGGGGTTCATCCAGCCGATCACCGTCGACGTGGTGAAATCATCCTGTTACCACGCAGTCTAGGACATAACCCTAAATCACACTTTTTTTGCCCGGACGGTTCCGTATTCTGGATCGGAAAGTCCCCGGGACCGATAAAATTCTCAAAATTTGGCTCTTTTCTACCTGGTGCGGGCAGGATTGAT
>LKUF01000430.1 GCA_001412335.1 Methanolinea sp. SDB | reverse complement strand
CGTCGTTTCCTGTCGAGATCGTCCAGGGTGAGGGGGTTATGCATGATGCAGTCCGGCTCCCTGCAGTGATCGAGCCCGAAGAGGTGGCCCAGTTCGTGTGCGCCCTCCTTGCACAGGCGGTCAAGGAGATCGTCGTCGTCCCTCCGCCGGCCGTAGTACGAGTTGTCGAGGCGGGAAGACGAGACGACCGCGGAACCCGTGGATGGGCGGGCAAGCCCGAAGAGGAACTCGGCCCCCTCCATGAAGATGTCCTCAGAGATGACGAGAATGACCGGTTCTGCGACAGAGAGTCGCCTCTTGTAGACGTCGATCCCGTCGAGGACAACCCTCGCGTCGGTCTGGCGCCTCGCACCGGAATACCCGTTGACGACGAGAGGATTATCCAGCACCTTTACGTCCATATCCATGATATTCGACAATTCCCTTGAGACAGGGAGCTGGAATCCCGGCGGGGCCGCGGCATCCCAAAAAATAAGGATCTCCATTACCCACTATATCTGTCAATGGGGCGCCATAAACATATTGAACGGTGTATAGGCGAATATATCGCCAGGAACTACAGGAAGGTTGCGGAGATCGGTGTCGGAAGAAATTTCGAGGCCGCGGGAATCATACGTGACGCCGGCAGATCGATCTTCTGCACCGATATAGCGCCCGTGGCCCCCGGGGTCACCAGGGACGACGTCTTCTCCCCTGACCTGTCGCTGTACCGGGGCCTCGACCTGATCTACTCGATACGCCCTGCAGAAGAGATGGTTCCGCCGATGATCTCGATTGCCCGGGCTGTTGACTGTGACCTTCTCGTGTACCACCTCGGCTTCGAAGGCTACCGCGACGGCGGCGAGATCATAGAGTGCGGGGTTGTTCTCCACCGCTATCATGCCCGTCAGAACCCGTCGAAGAGTGTCTTCTGAGACTTTTCCGGGATCTCGACCTTCTCCTCCCGGGACGCAATCACCGGTCTTTCCACCGGCTGTTCTTCGCCTCGTTCCGGTTTTTCCTGTTTTTGAGGTCTCTCCTTCTTCCTGCGGGACTCTTTCTCCTCTGATACCCGCTCTTTCTCCGCCTCCCGTTCCATCGCCTGGATCTTCTTT
>LKUF01000429.1 GCA_001412335.1 Methanolinea sp. SDB | reverse complement strand
ATGGGCACCATGCTCCTCGACGATGTCGACGTGTACAACTACGACAGCAGTGTCACACCGAAACTGGTCTGGGCATACCAGGTAAACGGAGTAAAGAAGAACGATTTCTCATCGACCGAGGGGATCAGCGTCTACCGCGTAAACGACGGCGACCTGGTCGAGTTCTATTATGGCGAGGAGGCCGATACCATCGAGAACGCCACCGCGGTCATCAGGACACTCGTCAGCATAAAAGAGCAGGATGTCATCTTCGACGACGATGTGACCCTCCTTCCGGGAACCTTCAATTTCACGGCCTACAATTCAGGCCTCGAGTACCAGATCGACACCATCACTCCCCACGGTGCTCTCGACACGGCAGCGAATCTTGGCGGATTCGTCTACAACGCGACCGACAAGAAATGGGGCAGCATGGGAACGATGCTCCTCGATGACATAGGAGAGTACCACTACGACAGCAGCGTCAGTCCGAAACTGGTCTGGGCGTATGCCGTCAACGGCATCGTGAAGAACGATTACTCCTCGACAGAAGGGATCAGCGTCTACGAACTGCAGAACAACGACCGGGTGGAGTTCTTCTACGGTGACCAGGGCGACACCCTCGAGAACGCTACCGCTGTCGTGAGAATCCGTGTCCATGTCAGCAGCACGGACGACTGGACACTCCTCCTGGACGGAGCGATAACAGAGGAGATTGACAGGGAGTACTTCGAGGAGGGCGTGGCCTGCATCCATTCAGCCACATATACCGATCTCTCCGGCACCTGGGAGGGAATACCCCTCTGGGACCTTATGGGATATGTGGATGATGGAAATTCACACGGAGCAGGCGCATTCAACGACGCCCTGGCGGCAGAGGGCTACCAGGTGAAGATCGTCGCGAGCGACGGCTTCAATGTCACCTTCGACAGTGCCGATGTGGCCAGGAACGACGACTACATCATCGCCAGCACCCTTGACGGCCAGCCGCTCCTCGAGCAGCACTGGCCTCTTAAACTGGTCGGTCCGGGGATTGCTCCCAGCCAGAGCATTGCAAAGATCACCACCATCGAGCTTATCGGCGTCGAGCCCTTCGTGCCGCCGGCCTCGGTGCACATCATCAAGTATGATACCGACGGGGTGACCATCCTCGACGAGACCAATGTGACCGTCGAATGGATGGAACAGAACCTGGACGTGATCGGCGACGGTGTCACAGTCTATAAATTACAGGGCATCACGAATGACCCGACCGACCTCTGGGACCCCGATGAAACACTGGGCTTAAGCCCCCCAAAAATTCAAAATGCGGTCAAGGGGACCAGGGTAAAGGACCTCTGTGACTTGGTGGGCGGAATGGGCACCGGAACCGATATCAAGTTCATCGCAAGCGACGAATACGAGACGACCCTCGGCTACTCCAACATCTACACCAATCCCGCCGTGCAGGAGCGGCAGGGTGACGCAATCCTTGCCTGGTATGCTGACGGCAGCTATGTCCCCGATTATTCGGACGGGATCCGGCTCTTCTTCACTCCCGAAGACCATGTATTCGGCCAGTGGGACATGCACGAATGCATGGACGAGCAGTACTGGCATTACTACTACCAGGCATACCCCTCCGGAGACCCATATTACCCGGGCGTGATGTATCCCTCCTGTGCCGGGCTTTCCGCCAAATTTATCACCACCATTGAGATATACTCGGAGCCGACCGCCGACTGGACTCTCCAGCTCGACGGGACGGCGCTTGGAGGCCTCAACCAGGCCATCAGCAGGGTCTACTTCGAACAGGCACTGGCATGCCAGTTCGGTGCGGAACATGCGTCAGAATACACGGACACCAGCAACAGGACCTGGGGAGGCATGCCGCTCTGGTTCCTGTGCGGATTCGTGGATGATGCCGACATGCATTCGTCGAATGCATACAATGACGCCCTGGCAACGGCAGGATACAACATAACCGTCACGGCATCAGACGAGTACCAGTACACGTTCAACAGCCAGGATACTGTCCGGAATTCGAATTACATCGTTGCGAACACCTTAAACGGCAACCCGATCCCCGACACAGACTCCAGCTGGCCGCTCCGGCTGGTTGGCCAGAATGTCTCCGGTGCAATGGTTGTCAAGAAGATCGCTTCGATTACCCTGGAACCAATCGAATCCCAGCCGCCTGCTGAAAATGCGGTCTATCTCTCTCCCGAATCATCGGCGATTGCAGATGGCACGACTGCTGATTATGAAATCAGGGTCTCTTCACTTCCCGATGGCCTTGCAGGGTACGACCTCCGGGTCACGCTCGACAATCCCTCCATCGCGGAGATTGTCGGAGTCCAGTACCCCGCCTGGGTGATGCTGAACAACACCAACCCTGAGCCGTCCGCTGACTCACTCATCCTGAGCGGCGTCGATATCGGGAGACAGGTCGAGCCGGGAGCCGGAAGCACGCTCCTTGCGACCATCACCGTTCGTGCGGACAGCACCGGAACCAGCGCGATTATCTTATCCGACGTGAACATGGACGCGGACGGCGGGGATGTGATTGTACCGGA
>LKUF01000428.1 GCA_001412335.1 Methanolinea sp. SDB | reverse complement strand
TGCCCTCTTTCACTGCCGAGAGCCCCCGAAGCGCCGGGTCTGTCTTCAGCTGACCGATGGCGCCTTCGTTGTCCATCTGGGTTGTGCCCACATCGATGAAGATGTATTCAGGGTCCCAGTCGACGAGGGCTTCCTTGGCTACGTCCACATGGGCCGTGCCGAGCCCGGACGCGACATTGTCTGCGTGCACCCAGAGGAAGGGGGGGTAGGCAGGCTCGGTCGAGATGATCCCATGGGCGCCTGCCGACGAGACACCGCCGATATACACCCGCTTTCGCTGGTCTGCGTGGATATCCCCGGTACGCTGCTCGAGGTCCGCCATGGTCGCTTCGATATATGCTATCACCTCTTCCGCCCGGTCCTGTTTGCCGATGGATGCGCCCATCACGCGAAGACCGGTATACATATCAGACTTCTCGGCTTCGTTTCGGAGTGAGCCGTACGGAAACGCCACAACAGGGATCCCGGTCCTCTCCTGGAGGGTGTCGGCCTCTGCCGCACTTGTCCCATACGCTGTCCCGGTTGAACCGGTCTTGAAGACCAGGTCCGGGCTGATCCCGATCACCTTCTCGGGATCGTCCTTGCCGCGGAACTCGCCAAAGAGCGGGAGATCCTTCAACCAGTCTCCATGAACCAGTGAATACGGGCGACCCTCGATCTCGCGAATCTCCTTTTCTATACTGTCGACACCGGATATCAGGTCCTCGCCCTGCAGGTATACCAGGTACCTGACACACCCCGATCCGGAACAAAGTACGCTTCCAACCGGCACCGGCACGGTGACGCTCCTGTCAAAACCGTCGGTCACAGTCTGTTCCTTTACCGGAGTTCCAGCACTGGCAGGGCTCTCTGTACTACCTGTACAGCCACAGAATACAATAGTGGCGAGTACCAGGACTGTAAGGATAACAGGATACACATTTTTCATAATTTCTTCTATTTTTATCATACTATTTAGGAATATCCAAATTAAATTTTTAATAAGTATGTAAATATTTTATTTATAATCTATATAATATGTAATTTTTTT
>LKUF01000427.1 GCA_001412335.1 Methanolinea sp. SDB | reverse complement strand
AGGAGCCCCTTGTACATCGCGTGGTTGATGATGTGGAATATCCCGCCCTCCATGGCCACATATCCGAATGCATCGAGGAGCGACTGGTTGCCAAGCACTGCGAGTCCCACGCCGACACCGAGCAGCATGTAACCTGTCTGCGAGATGGCATGGTAGGCCATCAGCCGTTTCACGTCCTTTTGCGGAATTGCCATGGTGACGCCGACCACCATCGAGAGCACTCCAAGCACGATGATTATCCATCCCACGGTGGCGGCGTTCAGGGTCACGTTATACAGGGTAAAGACCACCCGGAAGAGGCCGTACAGGCTTGCCTGGCTTGCCACGACCAGCATTGCCGTGATCGAGGATGGGGCCATCGAATACGCGTCAGGTGTCCAGAAATGCATGGGAACGGCACCGCACTTCATGCCGAGTGCCGCGATCATCAGCACGAGCGCCACCTGGTCAAGCAGCGTAAACTGCATCCTGGATGCGATGACAGCGATATTGAGCGCATCGTACTCACCGTAGAAGATGCCGATCGCAACCAGGATTACCATGGCGCCTATGGTGGAGAGCACGAAATACTTGACCGCCGCTTCCACGGCGACTCCGCGGTCGACCCGGTAGGCGATGAGCCCCGCGGAAGATATCGAGAGTATCTCCAGGAAGACGAAGAAGTTGAAGAGGTCTCCCGTGGATACCATGCCCATCACGCCGGCGATCATCAGGAGGTAGAGCGTGTAATAACTCTCGAGACCGGTATGCCTCCTGTCACCCGCTATCGAGTAGAGGAGAACCGCAAGACCCGTTATCGCACCGATTATCTGCATCAGGGCACTCATTGCGTCGACGGTGAAGACTATCCTGACAGGGATTCCTCCAGAGTCGGGTGGAACCGACATGCCGGGAGCTGAAGCTCCGAATGTGTAGACCACGGTCCCGCCTGAAAAGACATCCCCTGCCAGGAGGAGCGCCATCGCCGTCGTGAGAACCATCGCTCCCACCAACCAGATATTCCTGACGGCGGGGGAGATCCTCCCGATGAAGGGGCAGGCAAATGCTGCGATAAGCGGGATCATGATGAGGAGTGCCGGTGAGTTGGCAATGATCGCATCGGGGATCATTCCTTCAGCCTCCGTATCTTATCGGTATCGATAGTCCCGTAATACTTCCAGATAAGGACCGCAAAAGAGAGGAGAAGTGCGGTCGTTGCGACCCCGATGACAATCGATGTGAGTGTCAGCGCCTGGGGGGTCGCCATGACCATCTCGGTGGAGGGGGCATCGGTAAAGATGGGTGCCACTGCACCATCCCGGTAGCCGAGAGAGACCAGGAAGAGGTTTATTGCAGACTCGAATATGGTGATTCCAAGGAAGATCTTGATGAGGTTTCTCTTGAGTGCCGCGGTCGCAAGACCGATGACGGCCAGCGCGATGATGACAAGGTAGGGTATGCTGAAACTTACGAGCATCTTCAGGCCTCCTTCCTGTTCAGTCCCGAGAGCATGGAGAGGATTATCACAGTCAGTCCTCCCCAGACCTCGATTCCCACTGCGATATTCATGATTGGGATGAGCCCGGCGGTGTTCAGGTACCCGTGATTTGGACCAAACGGCACGGAAAGACCAAAGACCGAACCGCTGTTTGCCAGGAAATTATAGAAGAAAGGCAGGCCAAGGGTAATAGCGATTGCTGCCGCCCCGATGAAGAGAAGAAGCCCGAGAGACTCCTGGGCCTTGAAGACAACCTTCTGCAGCATGCCGGTGATGGCCTCGTACGAGTTGGCAACGATTACAAGTACAACACCCGTGGCGATAACAGCCCCGCCCTGGAACCCCCCACCGGGAGTGAGGTGGCCATGCAACACGATGTAGAGGCCGAAGATCAGCACGAACGGGTAGAGAATGTGTGCACCTGTCTGGACGATCTTACTCATCTTCATACTCTTCACCCTCCATGAGCCTGCGGAAGAGCAGTCCCACGCCGACAACCCCGCAGAACAGGACCACCGACTCTCCGAGCGTATCGAAGCCACGGTAATCGAAGACCACGGCAGTGACAATATTGTTCGCTGCAGTCTGGACCTGGCCGTACTCGATGAAATAGTCGTCCATGTCAGAGGCGATCGGTGAGCCGAAAGAGAACGAGATCGGGATGGACAGCAGTGATGCCGCAAGGATGACAAATATCGCGGCAACGATGTATCGCCTCATTGGCTCTCCTCCCCTTCGTACCTCGTTGTAGCCCTGATCGCGATGATGAATATGGCCGTGGTGAGACCGGCACCGATTGCTGCCTGGGAGATGGCGACGTCGGGTGCCTGGAGTATGTAGAATTCCAGGGCAACGAGGAAACTGAAGAATCCGGCAGCCAGTGTAGCCGCAAGCAGGTCACGGAAGAAGAAGACCATCAGTGCCGCTCCAACCAGCCCGAACAGCACCAGCACCTGGACTATCATCTCGATCATGGCCTAACCCCCTCGAGCCGGTCGACAACCGAGGGTTCCGGCATACATCCGCTCTTATGCACACCCCTCGCAAGGGCATGGGAACCGATGGCATTGGTGAAGGCGAGGATGAAAGCCGCAATGAGCGTATGAAGTGCAAGGCTCGGGAACATGACCGAATTGCCTCCAAGAAACATTGCTACCGCATAGACGACCACCGAAAGTACGGTGAACGTGGTTCCGAACGTCGTCATCTTTGTGGTCGCATGCATCCTCGTATAGACATCAGGGAACCGCAGCAACCCGATGATTCCAAGGGTGTTGAATGCGGTCCCGATAACAAGGAAGACGTACGTGAGCGCTTCTCCGATCATGTCAGAGTTCACCTCCAAGGTACTTGGCGACAAAGAGGGTGCCGACAAAAGAGAGGAGTGCAAAGACGATGGCCACGTCGATGTAAATTACCTCCTTGAAATAGACACCAAGCAGTATCAGGATGGCTACGACAAGGGTGTTTACGGTGTCGACGGATACCGCCCTGTCTCCTGCGGTGGGCCCGAGATAGAGCCGTACCAGCGCAAGGAGAACGAGGATTACAAGAACGAGAACGAAAGGCATCCACAATATGTTCATTCGGCAATCCTCCGTATCCAGGCAGGCAGGTTCGCGAGCGAGAAGAGCTCGGAGTCAAGGAATGTCTCTCTCTTCTCTTCTCCGAAGACCAGATTGATCTTGTGGACATACAGGTCATGCGTGGTTTCATCGATATCAACAGTGATGGTTCCCGGTGTGAGGGTGATGGAGTTTGCAAGCATGAATATACCGAGATCGGTCTTCAAATCCGAGGATACCCTGATTATACCGGGCCTTATCCTCCCGGTAATCACGCGGTATGCGACATCGAGATTGGCCCGGGTCACCTCGAGAAAGAACGGGCCGAGGATGTAGAGACACATGAGCAGCCACCTGGCGGGGTTTGCCATCCGGAAATTTCGTGACCTGCACAGGAACGTACGTGTTATTCCTGCGGTCACCAGGGAGAGGGCCACTCCTGCAACAAGCTCCGGGGCCGACCAAAGGCCGATATCGCCTGTTCCGGCGGTCAGCACAAGCCATATCAAGAAAGCAAAAATGGCCGTCAGAAGAAAGGGAAGCATCACATCCCCCCTGTCCTGGAATTTTGTTCTGATCTGCTTCGTTTCCTCATGATTATCACAAGAATCTGGAATTTTTCGGTGAAACCGGGCAACTTCTTCATCTGGATTGCCCGGGTCAGGGATTTTTGCAGGTTAGTATTTGTACCATACCTGATAAACAATGCTATTTCTCAAAAAAGCAGACAACAATGTGAAAAATCGCGGTCTCGGCCATTATATCTATCCAACCTCTACTGATGATACCGGTCAGCAATGAATGGAATCGTGGCATCGAGCACTGTACATTTCTTTTCAGGGTCATTCTACTTCGGCCGGATATGTCAGAGATCCCCTCATGCGTCAACCCTGGATCTTCCCTGTCGCCAGAATGCGAAAAATCCGGCGCTGTAAGGCAGGAACCGCCATCTTTTATTCCGGGGTCGCCAATTTACTATGGATGCGCCCGTCTTACCTGGGAAAGATACTGCTTCACTGGTGCGATTCCTGCCACACCCCTGTCCTCTCCCCGCACTGTGGCTGCGGATCGGAGGCACGCCCCGTTCCGGTGACTCCCCCTGGTGACGCCCGACCTGCATTCCAGGCAGATGTCGATCTCATAAACAGGATATTCGAGGACCATTTCGGATCCCCGCTCATCCCGCCGGGCAACCTCGTCCTCCTCAACAAAGTTCCCGATACCGACCGGATGGAGGAGATTGTCATCGGCGGTGCTGTGGTGGGCTCCATACGCTACCTTCCAAAACCCGGATTGTGGGAACCGATCCCAAGACCAGAGGCCGCGGCCTGCCTGAAGCCTGCAAAGAGATATGTCATGGTTGAGGCGGGCGCGGAAGAGTCGATACGCGAAAAGGGCGCGAGTGTGCTTGCACCCGGCCTTTTGTTCATCGATCCCTCTGTCAGGAAGGGAGACGAGATATTCATCCTCTCTTCCCGGGGTGACTGCATCGGTGTCGGCAGGGCAAAAGTCGATGCAGAGACCGCACAGTCGATGGAGAGGGGGGCCATCGTCCGCACACGGAGAAACGTCCGCTCAGAGTGCAGGCCGGGGGAGGCCTGCTGGGATGATGCGGTTCGTGCGAACGAGCACGTAATAACCAGGGCTGAAGAAGAATCCATCGGGTTCGTAAAAAATGTCAGCGGCAAGCACACTCTTCCGGTGACTGTCTCATACTCGGGGGGAAAAGACAGTCTTGCAACCCTGCTTGTAGTTTTAAAAGCGCTCGGGAAAGTGCCGCTCCTCTTCGCCGATACCGGGTTCGAGTTGCCGGAGACATACCAGAATGTTGACGAAGTTGCCGAAACCTTCGGGCTTGCCTGTGTCCGGGCAGACGGGAACCAGAAATTTTGGGAAGTGTTCGAAAAACAGGGACCGCCCGCAGTGAATTTTCGCTGGTGCTGCAGGGTTGCAAAACTCGGGCCGGTCGGCGAGACCATCGGCGGGACGTGGGGCGAATGCCTCTCATTCATCGGCCAGCGAAAATACGAATCACTCAGGCGGAAAAACAGCCCGAGAGTGTGGAGAAATAACCATACCCCAAACCAGCTCTCTGCTGCACCGATCCAGAACTGGACCGCCCTCCATGTCTGGCTCTACATCTTCCGCGAAAACGCGCCGTACAACCCCCTCTACGAGAGGGGGCTTGACAGGATCGGGTGTTTCATGTGCCCTTCCAGCGATATCGCAGTCCTCCGCCTGATCCAGGATTGGTATCCCGATCTCTGGGAGAGCTGGAGAGTACAACTCGAAGAGTGGCAGGAGAGACACAATCTCCCGGATGAATGGCTTCATGGTGAGAGATGGCGGATGAAGGAGGCGTGCGTCGATGAAGACGATAGTTATTGTTGATTACGGCCTTGGAAATTTGAGAAGTGTCTTCCGGGGAATCGAGAGGTGCGGTGGAGTCCCGGTTATCAGCTCTGATATTGAAGCATTGCGATCGGCAGAAGCGATAATCCTCCCGGGGGTGGGAGCGTTCCGCGACGGCATGGAACAGCTCGGGGAGATGAAAGATGCTCTCCTGGATGCCTCACGCTCCGTACCTGTTCTTGGTATCTGCCTCGGGATGCAGATGATGCTCGAATGGAGTGAAGAGCACGGGATGCACAGGGGACTTTGCCTGGTGCCCGGAAAAGTCCGCCGTTTTCCAAGAAAGCCGGGTTTTAAGGTGCCACACATGGGATGGAACACCCTTGAACTCGTGCAGCCCGACAATCCGCTCCTTGATGGTTTCTCTGGCGGAGAGTATGTCTATTTTGTCCATTCATACTATGTAGAGACCCTGCCGGAATTCAGCCTGACGACCACAGATTACATCTCGCAGTTCTCGTCCGCGATATGCAGGGACAACGCCTATGGCGTGCAGTTCCACCCGGAAAAGAGCGGTGCAGTCGGGCTTGGTATTCTCAAGAATTTTATCGGTCTCATCTGAACCATGCACTGATTCCTTTTTATTTCCGCAAAGACCCGGACAGCCATCCGGGCCGTGGTAACAGAAGAATATTATCACTGGGTGGCCGATTAGATAAATATGCGATATCTGGTTTTTTTCCTCGTCATCTCCTCGATGCTGGTGGCAGGGGTTTCAGGATATATCCTCACCATCGATGCCCCGGAAAAGGTCCAGGCAGGCGTTCCTCTCCTCGTCACGGGCAGCACGACATTTCCGGCAGGAACAGAATTCGATCTTGTCCTGTACAGGCTCATCCAGCCTGTCCCCGAGACGATAGACCGGAGAATTGTCATCGTCGACGAGACAAAGACGTTCTCTGAGTCGTTCAGTACGCTCGGGCTCGTTCCTGACCAGTACAAAGTCGAGGTCGCGTTTCCGAGCGACAGGAGCACAAGCCTGGGATCAGGGTCCACGACCCTGAAGATATTCAATATCGTGGATCGGGCCGATGAGATCGTGCTCACCGTGCCGACCGAGCAGGTTCTCGGAGAGGCACTCGTAATCAGGGGCTACATACAGGATATCGGCGTTGCAACCATCAACATAAAGATAACCGGC
Organism: Methanolinea sp. SDB; assembly: GCA_001412335.1. Lineage (GTDB taxonomy): Archaea > Halobacteriota > Methanomicrobia > Methanomicrobiales > Methanospirillaceae > SD8. The sequence goes on along the minus strand of LKUF01000427.1, from coordinate 3,230 downwards.
CCCAGCGGGTTTACTGCGCCCGCTCTCGACATCCGGACCACCACCATGCCCGGACGGACGGACGGACAGTTCACAAGGACCGTGAAAGTGACCGATCCAGGCAATTATTACGTCACGTTCTCGGATGCCAGGGGACATATGGCCACCATAAAATTCACTGTCTCCAGCCCTCCAGCAGCAACGGAGACCAGCGCCACCCCCACAGAAAATGCAACCGGAACACCTCCGCCTACGGTAGTGCCGTTATCCCTTTTTGGAACGGCACTGGGGCTTTTTGCAGCAGCGGTACTTTCAACAATGAAAAAGAGACAGGAGACGAGGTGACCAGGGTCTCCCTGGCGGCAAGACTGCGTCACTTCTTCCGCCAGAGATAGGCCTCGTAGACAAGCAGAAGGGCGATGACGAGACACCCCCCGAGGAAGAAGGCCAGCACGGCTTCGTTCGTACCGCCTGCTCCTCCGGCGACAGAGGATCCGTCGAAGGACGGAGCCGGCTGTGACATGATGCCCACATCCTTCCCGGACCGGGTTGCCTCAGACACCTGGGGTTCCGGAAGGACGCCGTTCCCGGTCACCGCAAGGAACGGCTGGAGGATGTATATGCCGATGCTTGCAAGGACAACCACTGCAAAGAGCGAGGCATACCGGAGCAGGATATCCCGGATATTCTTTACGGCGGGGGTGACGATGAGCAGCTGGTCCTTGAGTGCATAGACCTTGATCTCCCTCCCTTTTACGCTGTATCTCGTCTCTCTCACTTCGAGAAGTCCGGCATCGAGGAGGTTTTCGATGTGATATTTCACGGTCCCCATCGGTATGTCCATCACACCACAGAGATCGCTTGCGGTCCGGGGTCCTTCACGGAGGATATGAAGGATATCGTTTGCAGTCTGGCTGGAGATCGCCTTTCCTATCTTCTGCGCCTTCTCGTCACCCGGCTGTAAAACGATCACTTCTTCAGTCATTGAGTGCCGCCGAAATCTGCTCCCTGCCTACCTTCAATGCAAGATCGACCTGCTCCCTGTCGGGTCCGCCACCCTGGGCCATGGTCCTGGAACCCCCGCCTTTTCCTCCAAGGAGAATGCAGATCCTGCCGATTATCTCGCCCGCGTTCACCTTCTCATTCCCTGACATCAGGACAACATGCACCCTGTCAGAGACTCCTGCAAAGAGTGCCACCCCTCCCTCGTCTGATAACCGGCCTGCAATCGAAGCCAGGTCTTTTGGAGGGAGGTCGATCCGCCTGACGATCACGGGGAAGCCTGCGACCATCTCGGGCCTTATGTTCCCGATCTCGAGCTCTACGATCCTCTTGCTCAGGCGTTCGATCTCCTTCTTCTGGTCCTTCCACTCGGAAAAGAACCTGGCCACGCTCGATGGGAGGTTCTCCTGCTGGACCGAGAGTACATCGGCCGACAGAGCGACGAGCTTCTCGAGTTTATGCACGTATTCGATTGCAGCCATACCGGCGGCAAACTCCAGGCGTTCAATACCGTCCTGTATATGTTCGACCCTGATGATCTTGATGAGCCCGATGTCCCCGGTACTCCGGCAATGGGTGCCTGCGCAGGCCTCGACATCCCCTGCGACCTGGACAACGCGGATATCCCGTCCCGGGGGGACACCTCCCTGGTAGAGGACGAACCCGTGTGCCTGCTCAGCCTTTGTCCGGTCTTCGATCCTGATATCCACGGGCTGGTCGGACATGACCATCCTGTTTGCGGCGATCTCAATCCTCCGCAACTCGTCGGGCGTGATGTGCTTGTAATGCCTGATATCCAGCCTGGAGGATTCCTCTCCCTTCTGGGCCCCTGCCTGGTGTATATGCGCTCCGAGCACCTCCTTTGAGGCATGGAGCAGGAGGTGCGTGGCTGTGTGATGGCGCATCAGGGACCAGCGCCGCTCCTCGTCGACCATGCCCTTGACCCTGTCTCCCCGCCGGAGCACTCCACCGGTGACGTGATGAAGGATGACGTCCCCGATCTTTTTGACGTCGTCCACCCTGACCATGCTCTCTGTACCCATCAGCATTCCGATATCTGCCGGCTGTCCCCCACCCTCGGGATAAAAGAGCGTCTGGTCCATCACCACGTGGTCATCAAACGAATCGATGACCATTGCATCGAACTCCATGTCACATGGCTGTTCGTAGTAGAGTTTCCGTGTTGCAGGCAGCGCGACGATACGATCCCGGTACCGGTCGAAGGGATCGGAAGCCTCCTCTCCACCCGATTCCGAGTGCATATCGGCGATCAGCGAGTAGAAGTTGTCGGGCAGTTCCACCACCGCCCCCTCGGCACCCGCCACCTCCTTTATGATCTCGGGAGGGATACCATGGGAATCATACAGGGTTATTATCTCCTTGAGTGGGACCCGCTCCCGTTTTTTCTTGTAGTTGCGGGCGATCTTTTCGACGATCCTCGTTCCACGGGAAAGCGTGGCATTGTACTTCTCCACTTCACGCTCCACGATCTCGCGGACGATCAGGATATCCTGCTCGAAGGTTCCGGTTCCCACAATCTTCATCTGCTGCTCGATGAGATCGGAGATCGGCTCTTTTATTCCAAGCTCGTTCATCATGCGAAGCGTGCGCCGGATGACAAGCCGTGCAAGGTATCCTTCACGAACATTCGAGGGTATGATGCAGTCCCCGAGCATGTATGCAAGGCAGCGGGTGTGATCGACGATTGCATAGACCTTCTCGATGGGCGAGATCATCCTGTCGAGTTTCTCCAGCGGGACATCGATCGCCGTTGCGACCTTCTTTCTCAACTGGTAGAGATTCGTTCCAGATATATCCATTACGCCTGCAAACCTGGCATTCAGGGAGAGGATCTTTGTATATTCCGGATCATCCAGGAAATGCTCGAGGCCTGCCGACTCCATCACGCCGCTGACCATCTCGGGAAAGACCGCGTCATATATGGTCGGAGAGCCGCGTGATGCCCACACGAACCGCTCCAGCCCATAGCCCGTGTCGACGATCCAGTTATCCATCGGGTAGTATGTGACACCGTCGAGATCCACTCCTGGTTTGCCGGTCTTTCGCTTCCCAAGGTTCATGAACACGAGCGTGGCAACCTCGAGCCCGCCTATGAGAACCTCGAGGCTCGGTCCCGCATTCCCTCCACCGATCCAGGGATGCTCCTTGTAGGTCACGGCGTTTATGTCACCCCCGATCGAGGCGATGAACTGGTCGCAGAGCTCGACGGTCCGGTCCTTCCAGTAGAT
>LKUF01000426.1 GCA_001412335.1 Methanolinea sp. SDB | reverse complement strand
CTCCGATCAATGCCATCTGCCTTGAACCGGTCGCAGATTTCACGGCAAACCCAAATTGGGGACATGCTCCGCTCACCGTCCAGTTCGCTGACACCTCGCAGAACAACGTGACTTCATGGTTCTGGGACTTCGGGGATGGTACCACTTCAACAGTGCGAAACCCCGAGCATACGTTCACTGAAATCGGGACCTACTCGGTAACGCTGACCGTGGAGAACAACTGCGGTACCGATTTCACATCCAGGGACATCGAGGTCGTCTACTGCCCGCCGCCGGTGGCCGACTTCACCTATGACGGGAACCCGTGCCCGCCACCGCTCAATGCCCAGTTCACCGACCAATCGACAGGAGATCCAACCTCCTGGTACTGGGAGTTCGGCAACGGTGACACATCCACGGAGCAGAATCCGTGCTACACCTACTACGACCCGCCGGGGGTGTACATCGTGAATCTCACGGTGACCAACGAATGCGGGTCAGATACCATATCAAAGCCGGTCACGGTCCTCTCCTGCAACCCGCCGATCGCTGACTTTTCAGCCAGTCCCAGGTCCGGTTCGACACCGCTCGCAGTCCAGTTCACGGATCTCTCTGAAGACTACCCGTTCACCTGGTACTGGGAGTTCGGGGACGGCCAGACCTCCAGTCTCAAGAACCCAACCCACATCTACAACAATCCCGGAACTTACACCGTGAGGCTCACGGTCACCAACAACGCGGGTGCCGACTGGAAGATACGGGAGGATTACATCGTTGTCGAAGGCGGCCCCGTTCCTTTGCCGGTGGCTGCATTCACTGCAACCCCGACTTCCGGGACTCCTCCACTCACCGTCCTGTTCACCGATCGCTCTACCGGGCAGCCGAACCAGTGGTCGTGGGACTTCGGTGATGGTTCGAGCTCGACTACCAGGAACCCGAGCCACACGTACACCCAGGCAGGGCAGTATTCGGTGACACTTACCGTCTCGAGTGACGCTGGCAGCGACTGGATCACAAAAGAAGGATTCATAAACGTGAATATCGGGCCAACTCCTCCGGACGCTGATTTCACCGCAGACCCAAGCTCCGGCACGGCACCACTCATTGTCCAGTTCACCGATACCTCCACCAACAACCCGGATACCTGGTTATGGGAGTTCGGGGACGGATCCACATCCATGGAACAGAACCCCGAGCACACCTATGCCAATACCGGTGCCTACACCGTCAAGCTCACCGCCAGCAATGACGACGGGAGCGATTCTGTCACACGGCCGGGTCTGATCGTCGTATCCCCGCCGCTTCCGCCGCTTCCCCACGCCTTCTATGGCAGTATCACCATAGCCGATGAGCCTGCCCCGACAGGCACCCAGATCACCGGCGTGGTCACCGAAGGCGGCGGGTATGTTATCACCGATGTCGAAGGATGGTACGGAGACGCCGAGGATGATTCCCGGAACCTTATCATACAGGGTTCGATCCCGGAGGGCTCTCCTATCTCGTTCTATGCAGACGGTATTCGTGCAGAATGCTACGATGTCGCCCAGGGTAGCGGCTGGCAGCTGACCTATCCCTACGAGTGGGGCGGGTTGACCGAACTGAACCTGCGGGTTCCCGAAATACCGATCATCGAACCACCGGTTGCACGGTTTACCGCGAACACGACGAGCGGGACCACTCCGCTTGTCGTCCAGTTCATAGATGCGTCGTTGAACACCCCAGTCTCCTGGAACTGGGAGTTCGGTGACGGTGCCACTTCAACAGAGAGAAACCCGGTGCACACCTACCTGAACTCGGGCACATACACCGTGAGCCTTGCCGTCAGCAACCCAGCAGGGAACGATTCCACGACAACGGCAGATTATATCACCGCTGTATCAAGCCCGGTACCACCGGTTGCCGGCTTTGCCGCCAACCCGACATCCGGCTATGTCCCGCTCACCGTCCAGTTTACCGATACCTCCACCAACGACCCTGATACCTGGTACTGGGAGTTTGGCGACGGGTCGTCCTCTGAACTGCAAAACCCCGTGCATACCTACTCAAATGCCGGTACCTACACGGTTGAACTCGGCGTTGCAAACGATTTTGGCGGGGACATCATCTCCAGGACGGGATACATCAGTGTCGAACTGCCTTCTGAATACTTCTACATCAATGCCACGGCAGGACCGGGAGGGATGATTGTACCCTCCGGGCAGATTGCAGTCCCGCCGGGAGGAAACCAGACCTTCACCATCACTTCATACTACAATTATATCATCCAGAACGTGATGGTCGACGGCGATGCGAAGGGTGCGATCAATGAATACACGTTCTCCAATGTCACAGCCGATCACACCATATCCGCCACCTTCAAGCAGTACGGCAGCACCGGTGGCGGCGGCGGAGGGGGAGGTGGTGGCGGCGGCAGCTACTACGTACCCGCAGCGACCACCACCGTAACAACAGTGCCGACGACCACTCTTGTCGCAGACAGCGCCAAGGAGGGAACTGAAGCCGGAGATGGAGGCAGTGGAGCCAGTGTCACCAACGGGACCGCCGAGGTGACCATCGGAACGACGATGACGACCGCGGTTCCGACAACCGTCGCCGCTGCCGCGACTCCGACGCCCGCCCAGCCCTTCTGGTCAAGTTTCCCGGTCACCTGGCTGATCGGGGGAATCGTGGGGATCATCATCCTCGTGGCGATTGTCGCATACATCCTGTACATCTACATGAAAGAGTGAGAGAGAAGATAGCAGAGAGATCACTCTTTTTTTCATTGTTGTGCATTCATAGAATTTTACGATTTATGCCTGAATTTTGAGATAGATCATTCAGGCGGTGTTTTTTCGTGTATGCGAGGAGGTCAACCTGGGTGAGATGCCACACAGAAGATAGTGGTACGAAGCATGACAGGATGGTTCGATTCCCGGGTGAAAAAATGCCTGTATACATAAATAATACAGCCTCCTCGCTGTTTCCTGTGGGCTGAATGAAATTACCTGTTCTTCAGAGATATCCAGACTCAGTCATTGATCCGCCGCCGGGTTCCCTCACATAACTCATCTCAATTATGACTGTGAATCAGCCTCACGGTATTTTTTCGGGCGGCGGCATTCATCCTGTTGGGGGTACGAGGGCAGGAGCCAGCTTTTGGTGTTTGCATGATGTGGGATCCTCACCCACACATGATAGCGAAGAGCCAGAATACAAGGCCGTTCCTATCAAGCGCCAACGATCCCTCTGCGGTCGTGCTATACGCATGAAGATGCCGGAGGCATTTTCATAATAAAGCGGCAGTCTGACTGGATTGAGGGGGACATAAAAAGGTGTCCGCCTCTATCCATACCCTGATCCGGCGAAGACATGAATGGTTTTTTAACCCCCCGAAAACAGTCTTAATCTATGGATATCCCCGTCGTCACCGAGATAATTCACCTGTTCGCCGTCGCCTTCAGCGTGATAGGTTCCGCATTGATTATTTTTGGGGGGATACAGGCGGCGATAGGGCTGATCCGCTCAGCCCTGGAGCGGGAGACGAAGGAGAAGGGCAGACTGAAGAGACAATTCACCTCGTACATCATATTCGGCCTTGAGTTCTTCATTGCCGGCGATGTGCTCACCACGGTGCTCGATCCAAGCATCGAGGACCTGACCCTCCTTGGAGCAATTGTCCTGATACGGGTAATACTGGGATATTTCCTTGAAAAGGAGGCGGTGGAATTTGATACAGCAGTATAAAATAGCCGTGCCGGATGATGGGGGAGATTACGCTCCCGTATATTGCCTCCTCGCTGTTTTGGTGGAAAGACTGAATCGGATTGGTATCTGCATACCAATTCAGTCACTCACAACCGCCGCC
>LKUF01000425.1 GCA_001412335.1 Methanolinea sp. SDB | reverse complement strand
GAATGGATATCCTTCAGGCGTTCAAGCAGGCCGTATGCCTGCATGATAGCGGATACTCCCTTGAGCGGGTAGAGGGAGCTGTGGCCTGGTTCACCCCTGAATTCAAAATTGATACGCATCAGGCCTTTCTGCCCGATATTTGGATGGAGTGCCGGAGTAGGTTCTGCAATCAGGCAGTCACAGGGAGAGAGCAGCCCTTCTGCCAGGAGATGCCTGATCCCATAGGTCCCGCTCGTCTCTTCGTCGCAGACGAATGCCAGGTCACAGGGCAGTTCTTCCCCGGAATCGACGACCTCCTGGCATGCCGAGAGGATTGCTGCGCAGCCCCCCTTCATGTCAGTTGAGCCCCGTCCCCAGACGAAACCGTCCCGGATATCTCCCGAATTGGGATCTACCGACCATCCGTCTTTTAATGCCGGAACCACGTCAACATGGCCGCAGAGGAGAAGCGGGTTTTTGGTTTGGGCGCTCACGAGGTTCGTCCGTCCATCACTGTTGCTCGTTATCCTGGTCGGGATACCGATAGCCTCTGTGAAGCCCCGTATGTACTCGATGACCCCGCTGGTATCACCCGGCGGGTTCTCACTCCTGATGGAGACCAGGTCCTGGCAGAGCTGTGCGACGTTCATGGGGATGGACCATCTGTTCAGCCTTTATACTTGAATTCCTCGAAGAGGAGACCAAGCGAGGCGTCGCTATAGAGCGTTTTTAAGAAATCCTTCTTGAAAAATTCATCGATGAGCTGGCGGAAGACATGAGGGCGGATGGGGTTCTTGCTGTCCCGTTCAAAGACGATGCGGAAACTTACGTACATCGCCTCGTCTTCGGTATCGTAAATCTTTCTCCAGAGCGTGGGCAGCGCTTCGAAGCGCTCGGGATGCTCTGTCCGGAGCCAGTTGATGAAGGCGGGGAACTTCTGACGATCACCCTCTTTTGCCTGATCAATCCTGCACCTGAGATACTCGCCCGTCATCATCACCCGTGGAGACTTGTAATGATAGGCCATGAGACCGACCGTATAATCGAGGTGGGCGAGGGCATCCATGTAATAAAAATAAAGAACAGGATGCCACATGTTCTCGTCCTGCAGGATCAGGGATTTCTCGTACAGATTTTCCAGAACATGGATATATTCCTGGTCTAAAGCCATGTTTTGTATATTCTCCCCGTGCAGGGATATAAATTTGCAATGGGGCCGAATCGGAGAAAACCTCTTCGCTGTTTTGATTGGGGAGACGAAATCGACATACCAATTGTAGTCACTCACAACCGCCGCCGGGGCGTCCTC
>LKUF01000424.1 GCA_001412335.1 Methanolinea sp. SDB | reverse complement strand
GGTGGTGGAAGGCGCTCTGGAGCCGGTCGCCAGAGATCACGATCGAGCGGTGTTTCTCCCTCGAATGCCACGGGCAGGCATGGGATGACTGGCTGGAATGCGATAACCCCCACGCGAAGAGGGATGTGGAGATGATGAAAGCCGAAAACGGGGACTATTTTGACACGATTGGGATTGTTGCGAGGGTGAACCGGGAGGAATCCCGTGACAGGTGAGGAAGACCGGAGATGACAATGGGTGTTGCCGCCGGGTTTGCTGCCGGTGCCCTGTGCGGGGGCTTGTTCTTTTCGTGATGAAGAGGTTGTGCTGAATTATCACGCAAACAAGTCGATGATTCCCATTTCCAGCGGGGGAAACCTGATTTTTGAGATAAATGTTATGCCTCCAGCGGCAGGGTGAGAGAATAATTTTGCTATCGTATCGAGATACGAGTATTCAGGATGCTGAATTGAAAAAGGATCTCAAACAAGCGGAATCCTGCACCAATTGAATAAAAATTTAGGTATGAATTTTCACATTTCCTCCGCCAAGCGGAGTTGTGGGATTGGCAGAATCAGATCCTGCACCAATTGAATAAAAATTTAGGTGTGAATTTTCACATTTCCTCCGCCAAGCGGAGTTGTGGGATTGGCAGAATCAGATCCTGCACCATTGTCAAAAATTACCGTATTGGTCGCCTTGTCCCAGATCTTGAACCGTACCAGATCTTGTCCTCCTGATATATCACCGGAAATTGCTGATACCAGGAAACCGTAATCGCCAGCACCGTTCACCGTCCCGGAACCACGGTAGATGGCCTTTGCACCATTGATCACCATCCAGTCATAGCTCGTTGCCTTGAATTTCAGGTTCGCCTCTTTCAGGTGGAATTCGGTCTCTCCGGTGGGGACAATGGTTCCCTTCTTGTACTTAGAGTTTAAGCCCAGGTTTGCCTTTCCCGACACGGTCGAGTCGGTCTTGTATGCACCGGCCGGTGATGTGAACCACCCTCCCGCTGTGATGAATGCGCCACTCGGATCATAGATGGCCAGGAGTGTTGGCTCCGAGACAACAGTGTTTCCTGCTGCATC
>LKUF01000423.1 GCA_001412335.1 Methanolinea sp. SDB | reverse complement strand
TGCGGCCCGAAGGCATACTTGCATTGACTTTTCTGGTAAAAAGCCTTTGCGTTGTGCCTCCGGATAAGTGGAGGTAGAGATGAAAAGAAAAACTATCGGGATAGCAATGGTAATCGCCATAGGTCTAGCTATTGCGATTGCGCCATCGGCCACTGGCCAGACGATCGATACGACAGATGTGAAAACCAATGAAATCTTCGAATTGCGTGATTTCTCGAATCCTATTTCGGTCACCGAACTGAATGGATGGCGGGAACAGGTAATTGCCGATTTTAAAAAATCTAATGCAACAAGCGATAAACCAACAGCCGGAATTGGTGGCGGCGATCTCAAGTTCCCAAAAACTGCAAAAATCGTTGCATACTATTATAAAATCGATGAGAATGGGATTCCCCATGAATTCATCGGGCTGGCAGAAAACCCGGAATCCGTTACTACTACTCAGTTGAAGGCAAAGGAGTGGATCGCGAATGAAACATCAAGCGGGCGCGATTCGGCCTTGCTAAGTACCGACTGGGATTACGTCTGGTCTGCAGGGACTTTCTACACATTTTACCCCTATGGCGGAATAGGAAATAATGTCGAAATTGACAGGAAATCCCAAGCCACCAAGGATTATTTCGGTGTCCACCAGGTATTCCAGCAATTACCAGGCTGGGTTCTATGGGGCAACCTGAAGAAGAGCACGACAGGGTGGGCATGGCATGACTGGTCGGTCTGTTCTGGCAGCCCGTTGCTGTGATCCATGTCGATGGTGCCGGGTCGGCCGGCATTCCACGAATCATCCGTGCAGGCGTCGTGACCACGTGGACCTCGGATGGCGGGTATATCTCGGCGGGATTTCCCGTGAAAAGTGGAGACCAGGCATATGGGAGGTCGGTTTATGGAAGAGGCGGCGCGTCTGTCCATGCGATCAGGCTTGATCACGAGGAGAACCAGTTGTGGGACCGGGAAATACCGGGTATCAGGGCCAACCACGTAGAAGAAGTCGTCCAGATCGCAGACGGGGGATATGTAATCCTTGCCCTGAAAGAGAATTATTGATGTGTGAACGGTTCATTCGGATCTTCGCCGGCCGGTTCGGATGCCGGAACACGAGGAAAGGAGGGCGGCTATCCTCCGGGAGCATCCACCGTATTCGCCTGTTTTATCGTTATCCTCTCCCGGCCACCTGTCACCATATGCTCCTCCTCTCCTCTGGAGAGGGTAATCCTTTCAAGGATCTCCGCTGCAAACGGGGTCAGCCGGTAACGCACCATCCTGCCCTCTCTCCCGGATGTGACAAGCTGTGCTTTCAGGAGCCTCTGAAGGTGCCAGGAGATCGTCGATACGGTGACCCCCATCCATCGTGCAATTTCTTTTTGCGAAACATCGGGAGACGAAGAGAGGAACCTGCAGATGGATTGTGCCCTCTCATTTTTCATCCGGGCCATGCCATCCATCTCCTCGTCTGAGAATCTCCCTGCGTTCTCAAAATAAAACGCCCGGTTATTCCGGTAAATGGCCACAACGAGACGTTCGCGGTGGAGCACCGCCAGGTGGTACTCCAGCGTCCCGCGGTTTACGGGAACTCCACGCTCTATCTCGGAGAAACCCGCTCCCGGGTTGGCAATAATGTACCGGTGGATCTCCTTCCGGCACACGTTGTCCAGCGCGCTTTTTTTGCGTATCCGTCTGAAATTGAGCGTCAGTGCCCCCCCGCAGCATGTGAGTATTTCCAGGGGTGTAAGGCACGCAGGCAAAATGATTGAAGCAAGCACGAGTACCACGACCAGAGGAGGGATCTGCCAGACTTCGACCGGGACGGGAGCCTTTGCGTCGCCCGCCAGGGGTTCGTCCCCCCAGGGGAAGGCTGAATATGCAGGTTGAGTTGCAGAGGCGGGGCATATCAAGGCGGATGCGATGATTACTAGTATCAGGACGACTGTCGTTTCACGCACCCGCCTGCATTGCCTTATCTCTCTGTACATGCGAATCGTCCATGAGATCAACGATCCGGTATAATAAAAAAGTTCTGTGAGAACGCTCAACATATCTCGAAAAACCGATTAAAAAAAGAGGTTTCTCACAGAAATCACTTAAATGTCCCCTTCAAACATGCGGTATACAACGGAAAGGACGAGTGAGAAAAATGTCAAACATATCTCAAGTGAATTCCGGGATCATGGCCCTTGTCATTGCAGGCATACTGTCGCTCCTGATATCCCCTGCCACCGCTTCGGCGCAGGTGACGATAGATCCGATCCCGGCTGATCTTTCAACCGGCATGATTGTTACAATTACCGGGACGACGGCACTCCCCGCCGACTCAATACTGCATTACGTGTTCTCTGCAGAAGATCAAAATGAGGATGGACTCAAATACGGTGAATATTCCGGAGTCGAAGGAACAGCACATATCCTCGCCGGGACATGGAGGGTGGATATCCTGACCAAAGGCTATGCCCCCGGCGACTATGTCTTTTCTATCGGTCCGGCAGGAAGCGGCGATACCGTCTCCGCGCAGATAAAGCTTGTCCCCCGGACAGGGCCGCCGACGGTAGAGCCCACCTCTGCCGGCCAGGATCTGCTCTATAAAACACCCGTCTACGCTTCACCGGGATCGAGACTGGAGGTCAGTATCAGCCCTGATCTCGCTGCCAGGAAGGGTTCTTTCGCCAAGGGAAGCCCGGTCTCTATCACCGGGACAGCGACGCCCGGCGGACCGGTAGGCATATGGATCATCAGCGCATCACCAAAATCAGATTACTCCTCGTACCGTGAGGTGTCTGCGGACGGATCGGGGAGGTTCGAATGTGTCATTCCCGGAAGCATTACGTCTGCTTTGAGATCAGGCCAGTTTTTCATCTACGTGGTCGATGGGGCAGGGGCCTTCATGGAGCACTTCCCCACCGGGGATCCGAAAAGCATCTCCTCGGAAAAAACCCTCGAGGTGATATTAAACATCAATGAAGGCGAGAATCCGTATCAAAAATTCATGTTGCTCGTCGAAGAACCGTTCATCAACATCGACGAAATTCCGTATTCCGCCCGGGGTACACTGCTCGAAATCAAGGGATCGACGAACCTGAATTCAGGGGAGGTCCTCGAAATCGAGATGGCCACCCCCGATGTGGATCGGCTGCAGCAGTCGGTGCACTCGATTCCCGGAATAACAGTTGGGGATGGGGAGAACGGATTCGGTATATGGAGCGGGACCGTCGATACGACAGACTTTGCACCCGGTGAATACGTAATCAGGGTCCATGGAGGGAGAACGGCGGCTGCGACGATGATGGTGATATACGACCCGCTCTATGACGTCGAAACCTCAAACGACAATCTGACAGTCATGGTATATGATGTTAATCCCGGGACCGGAGAGGTGGTCACGGCGACCGAAGCCGGGAAGAACGGTTCCTGGACGGTCCCCGCTATGCTGGCCGTTGCAGGCCTGGCGGGGTGCGGCGGAATCGGCATTATCATTTATGCCATGACAAAACGATGAGGCGTAAAATGAAGGCTGTACGCATATTTTTCATAGTAATCTTTTTGGCTTCCTTCTTCTACCCGGCCTTCGCCAGCGGGGCCTCCATCGATTCATACCTCATCGCAAAGAGCGATTCGGAAAAGTACAATTCAATATGCTTCGACCGGGATCGCGTGGTCTGGGTTGAGTACGGGGGCGGGCCCGGGAACGGTCCAGGAAGCTGGCCCAGAAGCATTTACCGGTATTCCGTTGCGACCGGGAAAAAAGACCTGGTGATCGCCGATACCTCGTGGAAGCGGGATCTCGATGTCTCCGGCGACCGGTATGCATGGAGCGACGGCAGGGGGATCTTCGTTTATGACGAGGGGGACCACCGCCTGCTGCTCCTGTACAGCTCGAGGGCGCAATACGACCCGCGTATCGAGGGGAACGTCGTTCTATGGGAAGAGAGGGACGACGACACGTCTCGGCTCGTCGTCTATGACCTCGTGTCGGGTGAG
>LKUF01000422.1 GCA_001412335.1 Methanolinea sp. SDB | reverse complement strand
AAGGTCGCCTTCTTCCTCCTCTTTGCCTGCATCGCTGTCGTGATACTGGTCCTCGGGATCATCCTGTACGATATCGTCTCCAACGGGCTCCCCAGCCTGACGTGGGAGTTTCTCACCTCGCCGCCGCGAAACCTCGGCCGCGAGGGGGGGATCTTTCCCGCCCTTGTCGGGACACTCTCCCTCGTGGCAGGGGCGATCGCCATCGCGCTTCCCATCGGGATAGGGGCGGCAATCTATCTCACCGAGTATACCCGTGAAGGAAAGGCGACGAAGGTGATCCGTATCGGGGCCGATCTCCTGGCAGGAACGCCCTCGATCGTCTTCGGACTCTTCGGGTTCGCATTCCTCGTGCTGTACCTGCACTTCGGGATATCGCTCATCGCCGGCCAGGTCACCCTCGCCCTGATGGTGCTGCCGACGATCATCCGGACGACCGAGGAGTCGTTGAAGACCGTGCCCGTCTCGATCCGCGAGGGGAGCCTCGCACTCGGGGCAACCCGGTGGCAGACCATACAGAAGGTTGTCATTCCGCCGTCGATTCCCGGGATCATCACCGGCGCGATCCTCTCGATCGGGCGAGCCGCCGGCGAGACCGCCCCTATCATGTTCACGGCGGTAGTCTTTTCCCAGCGGTTCCTCCCCGACTCGCTCTTTGAGCCGGTCATGGCACTCCCGTATCACCTCTACATCCTTGCGACCAACGTGCCGGGGGCGACCGGAAACCAGTACGCGACCGCGCTGGTCCTGCTGATCCTCGTCATCGTCTTCTACTCGCTCGCAATCATGATCCGAACACACTATCGAAGGACTATGCACTGGTAACATGTCAGAACCAATCATCACAACAGAAAAATTGAACCTCTGGTACGGGGATTCGCTGGCGTTGAAAGACGTGAGCATCCAGGTGGAGAACAGGCTGGTGACCGCACTCATCGGTCCGTCCGGGTGCGGCAAGTCCACCCTGGTCCGCTGTTTCAACCGGATGAACGACCTCGTCGACTGCTGCCGGATACACGGGAGCGTCAGGTACCACGGGAAGGATATCTACGGCACCGGTTCCGACCCGGTCGAGATCCGGCGAAGGATAGGGATGGTCTTCCAGAAGCCGAACCCGTTCCCGAAATCGATCTACGAGAACGTGGCATACGGCCCGCGGGTCCACGGGATCAAAGATTCATCGAAATTGGACGCGATCGTGGAGAAAAGCCTGAGAAACGCCGCACTCTGGGACGAGGTAAAAGATCGCCTGAATGAGTC
>LKUF01000421.1 GCA_001412335.1 Methanolinea sp. SDB | reverse complement strand
GCTACCGGAACCGCACCATTGACGGTCCAGTTCTCGGACCGTTCGAAGTACGATCCCGACACCTGGCTCTGGGAATTCGGGGACGGAGACACGTCGACCAGGCAGAACCCGGCCCATACCTATGACGTGGCCGGGAGGTATACGCCGAGACTGACGGTCTCGAACAGCAGGGGGAGCAGTTCGTACTCGTCGTTCGTGTGGGTGACGGGGAGCCCGGTGACCCCGACGACGGTTCCGACCACTATTCCGACTACCATTCCGACGACCGTTCCCACCACTGTTCCAACCACAATCCCGACCACTATACCGACTACTATCCCAACCACCGTTCCGACCACAATACCGACCACGGTTCCGACGACTATTCCCACCACTGTTCCAACCACCATTCCGACGACGACTGTTCCCCAGCTTCCGCACGTCTTCTTCGGGAACGTGACGGTTGGAGGGATCCCTGCACCGTCCGGGAGCGCCATCACCGCTGTCGTCAGTGATGGAGGCGGGTTCCTGATCACGGAGACGGAAGGAACCTACGGGAGCCCGGAATCCCTCGGGAATAAACTGATTGTACAGGGATCTGTCCCTGAATCCGCACCCATCGTGTTCTATGTCAACGGAGAGAGGGCAGATTGCCGCGAAGCCGGGCCAGGCGGCGCATGGCAGGCGACCTGGCCATTTGAGTCGGGAGAGACGACCGAGCTCGATCTGAGGGTGCCGGTGCCCACCACCATCCCGACGACCGTCCCGACGACGATACCCACAACAATTCCGACCACGGTTCCGACGACCGTTCCGACGACCGTTCCGACAACCGTTCCGACAACCGTTCCGACCACAATCCCGACTACCGTGCCAACCACCATCCCGACAACGGTACCGACGACCATTCCCACCCCCACACCGACTCCACGCTGGTTCCCGGTCGCAAGCTTCTCGATGAACACGAGCTACGGATCCGCCCCGTTGACCGTCAACTTCACGGACATGTCGTTCCGTGACCCGGCCACCTGGTCCTGGGACTTCGGCGACGGCGCAGGCTCGATACTCCAGAACCCCAACCACACCTTCATGGACCCCGGCACCTACCAGGTCACGCTGACCGTCTCGAACATGAAAGGACAGAACAGTGCGTTCAAGAACGTCTTCGTGTGGTGAGAAAGGGGAAGGGTTTCTTTTTTTGGTATACTGGTGCAACGAACTAAGAGACTCCTTTCGACGTGACGGTTGACCGGCAATCCGATCTTTGAAAAAAAGGGGTTGACCCGAATCGGGGGGAAAGAGGGGTAGAAACTGAACCTTAATTGTCTGAAGGGCATACTATTCTATGCTGAGACGGTTTGCACCCGGCCAAATCCGGTTGTAAGCTGTCAGTTGAATCGATTGATCCTGATTGCCCGGGAATGCATCGCACCCGGTAAGGCACCTCGTCTGCCACACCCGGGACCAGGATCGAGCCGGTCGCCAACTCATCACAACCGAATTCCGACCCACGGTTGTTGACTCCGAGAACATACCAGAGAAAAAAGATGACGAATAGCCTCACCACACCCCGGACCATCACCGCCGTCCTCTTCGACATGGACAACACGCTCTTCGACTTCGT
>LKUF01000420.1 GCA_001412335.1 Methanolinea sp. SDB | reverse complement strand
TTCTCATTCACACACTTCCAGCAGTTCGTCCAGTTTCTGCATGTTTTCCCCAAAATCGGCCATGATCGCCTGAAAATCGATTTCGGTAATGTTCAGACGCTTCAGTACATCATCATAAAACCGGTATGCCAGACCGTCCACCCCGCCTCCGATCCCCATCATCATGCAAAGCGTATCGGACAGGTATACCACCGAGGTCTCAAAATCCTGCTTCGCCGATTCATCCGACATGTGGTGATTCTTTATGATGTACACCATCTTCGGACTCAACTTCCACTTCTTGGCCACCAATGCCCCCAGTTCCGCATGATCGATCCCGATGCTCTTCTTCTCGGCTTCATTGAAACTGAGACCCTCATTCCTTATGTAATCGTCGATCTGCCGGAATGAATCGGCCACAAACCGATCCAAAATGACCTTGCCGATATCTTTCAAAAGCGCCGCCGTAAAAATCAGCTGCCGGCTCTGGCTACCCTCCTTCTCCGACAGCTTCCGGGCTATGATCGCACTGGCCACCGCCGCCCGCCACAGCTCGCCTTCATGAAGCCCATAGCCTCTCTGCTCCCTCCCAAGAGCTTGCGTACAACATTTCAGCAAAACCAGATCCACGATCTTCTGCAATCCAAGCAGGGTGATCGCATCCTGTACCGAATCGATCTGCCGGGGTAAACCAAAATACGCCGCATTGCAGATCCGCAGAAGATTCGCCGTGATCAGCGGATCATGCAAAATTACATCCGCAATATCGCGCAGGGAACACTCCGGGTCTTCCGACATCTTCATCACCCGGCTCGCGATCTGGGGAATCGGTTTCAGATTGTCGATCTCCTTTATTAACCCCTGAACAGAAATCATATCTTCTTCTCCTCGCTGCCCGATACCTTGATGAAAATGTCTCCCGTCTTTATCTCCAGCTTCACCGTCCGGTTCACCATCCCTCCGACATCTTCATAATCCGTCAATACGTTGTTCTTCCAAAACATCTTCTTTAAGGCCACATGATTTCTTTTGCCGATATTAAAAAAACCTTTCTGATCCAAAATCTGCGCACCTCCGGCTACCACCACCCGCATCCTCTGCTTCTTGGCTCCCAGCTGGTAGGCGGTCTTGAACAGCCTCGGAATCCCCGTATCGGCAAACATGAACGGATTCTGCCCGGCTTTCGCTTCATGCAGTCCCGAATCCGGAAGAAGGTAGTGAAGTATCCCCCCCACCTTCGCTGCCGGATCGTATACCGCAACCCCAATGCACGAACCCAGAGAATAGGTCACCAGCGTCGCTTCCGGATCGTTGCTTACCTTCATGTCGGATACACCCGCGATAATTAACAAGCATCCACCTTTATTCTTCGCCTCGAACTTCTCGCCCCTCGCACCCGAAATCCCCCCCAAAAACCGCCGAGCCTAAACCGCGTTCATTGAAATCTCAAACAGACCCGCTACATCCAGTATCAATCCAACTCGACCGTCTCC
>LKUF01000419.1 GCA_001412335.1 Methanolinea sp. SDB | reverse complement strand
GTCTCTTCAGAGAATTCAACACGCTCGGCAAGTGGTGGCCACCAGACGTACCATTCCTCGTCATAGTTCTCCATGACTAGGGCATTCATGTACGCCGACACCGAGCCTGTCGAGGGCAGGCCGGAGACAAGTGCTGTAACAAGAATGTCGTGATTCAGTTCGACGGGGTAATCTGCAGAGGGCATAACGAACCTGTCGGTGGAGGTGGTCCGGACGTTCGCTACGGTCATATCAATGGTGCTGCCCGCCTCCGCATAGTTGCAGTATGTTCCCGGATACATCCATGGAAGATTGCCGGCAAAGGGACAGATATACTGTTCAGGGATAGAGTCAAACGCATATGAAATACCATCGACAAGGATTGTATCGGTGGAGAGCACTCGTGCCCCATCGGTACCAACAAATGAGAGTTCCTTTCCTGCCTCGATGTTCCACTGACCGCTGATCTGTCCTCCTGTTTCCACATCGAGCTCCTTGTCATAGGCGATAAGACCGATGCCGTTGGACTGAGTCTCTTCAGAATAGACCGACTGGTAAAAATCACCTTCAAGATGGTCATCCTGATCCTCAACAGGCAACCCATCCAGCCCGTACGCATCATCAGTAATCCTCCACTGGAGATCGCTTGCCGATGCGAAGTTGCCGATCATCTCGATCGTCGTTGAAGTAACAATCCCCTGTGTTTCAGGAACTGGATCTATACCGGTATCTGCCATTGAAAGACCCGTGATGAGTCCGAGAGTCACCAGAAACAATAAGATATTTTTCATATATCCTACACATCGGTTGATACGCATACAAAGAGTGATATCTCGTTGTAAACGTTAAGATTTCTCATTTGGAGATCCTTCTCCGAGATGCAAGGGGAATTGTGATGAGGTGCCTTTTTAGATGATGAAAAAATGATGCTGCGGACGGGATCCGAACCCGCGACCTCCAGATGTCTCAGATGATGGCGCGTATGATGCTCTCAAAACCCTATGAGTCTGGCGCCCTAACCAGCTAGGCCACCGCAGCACACAAAAGTGCATAATAAAAACGCATTCCGCCATATTAAAGGTTCTGATATTCTGAACCGGCACAGGCCCATCCCTGTGGATGACGTTCATGAAAACAGAATTGGCATAAAAAATGCCTTGCCTGATGGCACACGCGAATATAACCCGAAAAAATAGATGGGGCGGCAATGAGAGAGTTGAAAAATTATTGGGCCTTCTTCTGGCCCTTCATGTAGACATCAAGGGCACCGGTGATCGCCGCGATCTCCTTTCCCTGCCGCAGTGAGGCGGCAAGGGTCTGTATCCTCGTCTCCTCCTCCCTCACGTACCGGGTCAGGGTCTTTATGATATGCTCTTCCTGCAGGAAATGGGTATGGGTATCCCCGGCAATGAAATGGCGGTTATGCATGATGGCGTGGTGCAGGGGCAGCGTTGTCTTGACGCCGATGATCACGTACTCGTAGATGGCCCGGCGCATTCGCGCGATGGCTTCCTGCCGGGTCATGCCCCACGAACATAACTTGGCGATCATCGAGTCATAGGTGGCAGGTATGGTGTACCCCATGTGGATCCCCGAGTCAACCCTCATCCCCGGTCCCCCCGGAGACCTGTACCTGACAATCTTTCCCGGGTCGGCGGCAAAATTGTTCAGCGGGTCCTCTGCATTTATCCTGCACTCAATGGCATGACCCCTGATTGAGACATCCTCCTGGTCGAACGGGAGGGAATCTCCGGCGGCGATTGCGAGCTGCTGCTTGACAAGGTCAATCCCGGTTATCAGCTCGGTGACCGTATGCTCCAC
Source organism: Methanolinea sp. SDB (assembly GCA_001412335.1). Taxonomy (GTDB): domain Archaea; phylum Halobacteriota; class Methanomicrobia; order Methanomicrobiales; family Methanospirillaceae; genus SD8. The sequence continues at coordinate 23 of LKUF01000419.1, read as the reverse complement.
CTGCAGGCGGGTGTTCATCTCCA
>LKUF01000418.1 GCA_001412335.1 Methanolinea sp. SDB | reverse complement strand
TAGAGCCCGATCGATTTTGCCACCTCTTCCACGAATGCGGCCGATACGATCAGGAGCAGCAGGGAGAGCGGCATCGGGAGATTGAAGAAGAGCACGAGCAGCATCATCTGGACCATGAAGACGAAGGGAACCGTGAGTGCCGTGATTGCAAAGACCGAGATATATGGATGGCTTCGTGATATCCCTTCAGAGACAAACTCCCTGATCCGTGTCAGCAGGCCGGCATGGGAGAAGAGCCGCTCCTCCTTGAAGTTTTTTACGCCCACATAGAGAAGGACCGCGCTTGTCAGGAAGAAGAGCGACGTGGAATAGAAGTACTGGCTGACCGTGAATGCCTCCCCCTGGATCTCCAGGATGACCAGTGTCAGCGGCGACACGAGGCTTATGACATGGACGTTGGCAAAAATGGTCGGGAAGAAGAGGTACGACGTTGCAACTGTCGAGAAGAAGATCGAGATGAACGAGAGTTCCTTGAACGACCGGGAGACCATCCCGATGATGAGGGCACTTGCAAGGAAGAAGAGGATCACGGGCAGGATGGGGAGGATCAGTGACAGGGACTGTCCTACCCAGAGGGTGAGCACGAGGGTGATCGCGATCATCCCGGCGAAGTACGGCAGGGCTTTCCCGGCAATTATCGTCCATGGAGAGAGCGGGGTTGAGAGCAGTATCTCGCCCCGGCGTTCGAGCCTCTCGTTCATCACGCTCATCATGAAGAACTGCGAGGTGAAGTAGAGCGGGAAGATGAATACGAATATCAGGATGATGGAGTCGAAGGGGAGAGGTGGCGAGAGCTGGTGTGGCGTCTTGAACGTCCCAAACGGGCTCTCCTGGCCGAAGACGTCAGTATACCGGTATATCTCCGAATCTGAATCCTGGCTCTCCAATAGCCCGGTACGCAGGTCTTCCACGGGGATATCAACCCCCGAATCGGGAGCTTCGATCTCGGCGACGGGCCCTTCAGGCACAGGAGGAGATCGTGACCGGGAAGGAGCGGCTACACGGGTGCCGGACTGGGTGGCGACAAAGTCGAGTTCGCTTTTTATGTCCTGCACATCGATCCAGAGCGGATACGCGGCAAAGAGATCCTGCTGCTGGCTGTACACGATGTTTTTGTAGCGATCATAATCTGTCCGGAGCGCTTTTACCGCAGCTCTCCCCTTGCCCGTGTCCGGGGCATACACATCCCCGCCGATGATGATGACGTCGTATGACTCCCTTTCCTGGTACAGGGCTGCAGGTGTTGCCTGGTAGATGCGGAACCGTGGATCAGACCCGATGACGTCTGCGAGATCCGGGTCGTCGACACCGGCGGTATACATCCCGTCCTGGAGGTGGAGCCCGGTCTGTGCGGTAAACCCTGTTACCGCAATAAGAATGAGGAAAAGCACCACGGCAAGTGGCAGCACGGACCTCCCCATTGTGCCCAGGGTCTTTCTGACTTCCCAGCTGGCAATGGTCAGAATACTCGCGAAAACGTTCAAATAACCCCTCTGCCTGTCGTTTTAATGTTAGATTCAACACATATAATACAGTACAGGTCAAGGAAATGGGTAAATTGCGGAATTTTTAGACATGATCACGGGCCGCGACCTCACAAAGTATTATGGATCGATCCCCGCTCTAGACCAGGTCAGTTTCGAGTTCGACCGGTCAGAGATCTTCGGGGTAATCGGGCACAACGGTGCCGGAAAGACAACTCTTTTGAAGATTCTCTCGGGTCTCATCACCCCCACATCAGGAGAGCTCAAAATCAACGGGATCGACGTGGTCAAAGATCCGGTGGGATTGAAAGAGATGCTTGGGTACCTGCCCGAGGAGTCACGGCTCTACGAGACGATGAAAGTTGATGCGTATCTCTCCTTTTTCGGGGAGATCTATGGCATGAAACGCGATCTGATCCGCGAGAGATGCCGCGATCTCCTCTCATCCCTCGATCTTGAACCGGACGGGAAAAAGATCGGGGAGCTCTCGAAGGGCATGAGGCGCAAGGTGGCGATTGCACGGTCGCTGATCCATGACCCGTCCTTCCTTGTCTACGACGAGCCGACCTCGGGCCTCGACCCGATGACCTCCCGCTATATCATCGATTACCTGAGAGAGTTGAAGGCCCGCGAAAAGACGATCGTCCTCTCTGCCCACAACCTCTACCAGGTGGAGGCGATCTGCGACCAGGTGATGATCCTCCGCCGTGGAAAGGTGGTCGCCATCGGGAGCATGCAGGAGCTGCGGGAGATGTTCGGATCTGTCAGTTACAGCGTCTATTTTACCATAAGGGATATCTCCAGGCTGGAAGGCATCCGGGATTACATGGTGGAGGCTGGTTTCTATCACGTCCGCTGCGGGACTATCGAAGAGATGAACGATATCACCCGCACGATCACCTCGGCGGGTGGCACGGTCGAGCGGATAGAGTCCCATTACCCATCGCTTGAAGAGATGCTGGTAAAGATCGGGAAATAG
>LKUF01000417.1 GCA_001412335.1 Methanolinea sp. SDB | reverse complement strand
GAGGACGCCCCGGCGGCGGTTGTGAGTGACTACAATTGGTATGCAGATACCAATTCGATTCAGTCTCCCTACACAAAACAGCGAGGAGGCTTTTTTTGCGTCTTTCCCGGTGAGAATCGGGTGATTTTGTCTTCATCCGGGTTTTCGTGCACTTGCGAGGAGGTTGTATGCGAGGTAAGGGAGTCGCTCCTCCACGAAGGGCTCGATCTTTCGTGCGATCCCATAGAGTGGGTCGATCAGGTTGATATGGGCAAACGAGCACCTGCGGACGAGAATGTCCGTAAAACCGGCCTCCAGAAACAGGTCGTTCATCTCGGATTCTGAATAGTATCTCTCCCCGAAATCACCCATGCCCACATGGCGAATGTTCATCGCCTCGCCCATTGCGTAGAGTGCTGGAAGACCGGAAGTCAGGAGGTTTTTCCCGAGAGTCACGACGGCGATGATACCTCCCGGTTTGAGGACACGGTAGGCTTCCTTTATCATTGATTCGGGTTCTTTCAGATAACTGAAGGCAAGCAGGCTTGAAAGTGCATCGAACGATTCGTCCCGGAATGGTAGTATCTCGGCATTCCCGACTGCAAACTGGCCCATCCTGCACCGTGACCTGGCTTTATGGATCATGCCGGGGCTCAAGTCCAGGCCTGTTGCAGCTCCTCCGTATTTCCCGTAGTGCTGGATGAAGAGACCTGTTCCGCACCCAAGGTCGAGGAGGTGTTTTCCCTTCGGGAGCAGTTCGAGGACATTTTCACTCAGACGGTTGTAGTAGAGTCTGCCCCGGTTCCGGTCGTACCGGGAATCATAGATATCAGCCACCTCGTCATAATGCTGGCGGACTTTACTGTGTGCAGCATTCATGAAAAGACCTCGTTAAATATCCTGGATACAAGTGCGTTCAGCTGGACATATTCATTATTGCAGTGGCCGAGAATATAGTCCGTATCACCCAGGGCATCGGCGATTCTCGGATCGTTGTACTCAATTCTCGCCGCAGCCCTGATATGCCGGACAACCTCCTCCGATGAGAGGCCATACTCGATCATCAGCTTCTCTACACGCTGTATTGCCGACTCCATCTCTCCACGGACCATCGCGCAGAAAGCCGCATGTGCCACCTGTCCTGCCTCGGTCTGCGAACACCTGAGCAGGTCAAACGATGTTCCCGACTCCACCCTGGTCTGCAGGAGGACCATCGCCTTTCTCATGTCGCCCTCCGAAGCCTGGACGATGAGATCCAGGTCATCGCCGGAGATGTCGCCGGCACAAAACCCCTCCATCTCCAGCACGTGATAGAGATGTTTTGTGATGACATCGGAATCGAGCGGTGCAAAAAAGAATGGGAGGCAACGGGAACTGATCGCGGGGATTATCCCTGATGTATGGGTGGTTATCAGTACAAACCTGCATGTCCTGCTGTAGCGCTCCATGATCCGCCTCAAGGCCGACTGGGCCTCCCTGGTAAGGCTGGAGGCCCCTTCAAAGACCATCATCCGAAATTCGGCATCGAGAGGCCGTATGGATGCATACCACCTGGCGATATTCTTGAAATTGACGAGGAGACTCTGGTCTTTCTGGTAAATATGTGCATAGCGCTCTTCTTCTTCGAGGTATTTCTTTCCGAGCGAGAAGAGGTCCGAGACCTGGATGACGGTAACGTTTGGTCCGGGGAAATCGCCAAACAGGGTAGAAGCAAGAGATTCCATGCTCACGGTCTTTCCCGTACCATGGGGGCCGGTCAGGAGGAGGTGGGGAAAGGTGCCGGCCTCTGCAAACGAAGTTAGGTGGGAGACGACCCTCGGCTGCCCGAGTATCTCTGAAAACCCGGTCGGCCTGTATTTTTCAATCCAGAGCATCTCCAAGCCTCCGTTTCATCTCTTCAAGTGCCTCCCTCAGGAGTACAGCATTGTCATGCACCGTTATTAATTCCAGGGATTCTTCCTGCCTTATGGTATTGGAAAACCTCGTGATATTCGGAAGAGCCCGGGTTAGTTCGTCGACGATCGTGAGAGTTGCCACCCGTGCCGTCCGTGAGAGGGGATTTAAGTCGATCGTGATGACCGTCTTTCCCATGCCGGCAAGCACCTGGCACCGGTCACCGTCTTCAAGCGGCACAAGTATCACATCGGCCGAGAAGATGCCTTCAACCTGGCAGTAGGCACGGTCATGTGACAGTGCAAGCAGGCGTTGTGCGTCGCCTTCCAGAACACGCACGCCGTTTTCTTCCAGCAAACGCCGGATTTTCTCGATACGCTCTTCTGTGCGGTGAAACAGGTTCACCTCGACCTTTGCACCTGTCGCCTCCTGGAGATCGCGAATTTCCCCGGCAGCAAGGGCCGCGGTATTGCCGTTTACCGAGATGACCGGATCCCGTGCACACAGGAGAAACGCCGCAGCCGTCCTTTCTGCCAGCAGCGCGCTCTCCGTCGTCCGTTCCCCGAGAAGGTAGTCAAAAGCCTCACCTCGTCCGTGCGCCGCCAGACCTTCCAGGGAGACGATGCCCTCCCGGCAATAGGAAGCGAGGGATTCCCTGGCGACAAGTGATCGGTAACGGGGATGATCAGGCGGAATTATCATGATTCCTCCAGTATCCGCACACCCGAAGAGGCGATATGGAGTTCGAAGGTGTCACCAAGCTCTCCGAGGATCTCCCGGGCAGCCTCTCCGTATGCAAAGATACCGTTTCCGAGCATGGTCATGCTTGCCAGGATCCCCTCCCTGTCACACTTTTCGAGACCAATCCTTACTTCGGGCGTGACGAGGCCGCTCTTCTCGGAAAAATCGCGTGAAAACCGGAAGAATTCTTCAGGGGTTTTTGGGCAGCGCCCTGGAAACGCCCGGACAATCCGGTCCAGTGCAGTTTTTGAGCCGAGGATTGAGGGGGATGGAAGCGAGCTGAAGGTTACGGCAAAGATTGGATCACAGAGATCGAAGCATCTCTCGATCTCTGCATCTATCCCTGCTCCCTTCCGGCAATCCCTCCCGCCTCCCTGGGAGGCGGCAACATCACCAAGCCCGGTGTGGTGACGGATCTCGGATTCATGGGCATGTTCTATACATTCCTCCAGGGAAAAAGCCAGGTCGTACAGCCGGTTCACAGCAACGGCCGTCGCTGTAAGGGCAGCCGCAGAAAGGCCGAAACCCGCCCCGATCGGAAGACGGCACACGGTCCTGATCTCCGCCTCTGCTCCCATGCGGCTGAGGAGATCCTCAACCGGGAGAGCCCCGCAAGATCTCTCAATCACCCGGTCAAAAAGATCCACCCGATCCACCGTCACTCTCGTCATATCGGCCCGTTCGGCGGTCACCCTGACGCCCTCATCGATGACGATCCCCGCACCCATGCTGCCCGTGTTGCGGGCATCGGGTCCGAAGACGGGCCTGAAGTACCCGGATATGTGGCCGGGGCAGAACGATGTGACCGACCTTATCATAAAACCCCAATCCCCTCCGTCAACAGGAATCTGACTTTTTGCATCTGCATCACCCACGATTCAGTCTTTCCTGTTCCAGCGGGCAGACTCCTGCGCAATAAGCCTGCAGATATCCATTGCCACGTCTTCTTTTGATCCGGAGTACTCCCTCCGGATATCGTCGCCAAGCACTACAACCCTGCTCTCCGTCGATCCCATCGATTCGGGGCCGTTGGAGACGACGAGGAAGATCCCTCTTCCAAGCATTGTCTTTGCCCTCTCCTCCGCGTCTTCACCGAGTTTGAAGGCGACCGTGGGTATCCTGTACTCTTCTGCCACGAGAGAGATCAGCTTTGGGAGCGGTACCAGCCCGATAATCTCCTTCTGCCCGCTCGGAATCTTTCCCGGCCGCCGTTCCGGAGCGAAATCCGATATGGCCGCTGCACTGATATAGAGGTCCACTCTCTCCGATTCACAGATCCGGTGCAGGGCATCGCGCATCTCTCCTGCAGTCTCTGCCGGGACGTTTCGCACGCACGGGACATTCGTGTTGTGGATCATCGTCACGTCGGCCCCAAGCCTGAAGGCGCCACGTGCGAGCGCCTGGCCCATCTGTCCTGTCGAGCGCGTGGTAAGGACCCTCACATCATCGAGCGGTTCGCGGCAGGGCCCGCTCGTGATCAGGACATGCCTGCCGGCAAGTGGTTTTTGGAGCAGTTCCCGCTCGCAGGCAAGGACGATCTTGTCCGTCGACGCAATCTTGGCCTTCCCCTCCTCGATCCGGGGCCCGATAACCTGTATCCCCCACTCGCGAAGAGTACGGATACACCCTGTCACACCGGGATGCCGGTACATGCTGTCGTGCATCGCCGGGGAGACAATGACCGGCATTCCCCTCCCGATCGCCGTTGTCGCAAAGGTCGTCACGGGCGTGTCATCGATTCCCGCCGCCATCTTGCAGAGGGTATTGGCCGTGCATGGTGCGATAAGGAGGAGATCAGCCCATCCTCCCTCCCCGCACATGGCCACGTGTTCGACCATGCCCGATATCGAGGTTATGGCCGGTCTTCCCGTTGCATAGGTGAGAGCGTCCGGATGGATGATGCCGCATGCGGCCGCACTCATCACTCCCTGCACCTCTGCGCCCTTTCTTCTCAAAGCATGGGCCAGGTGCACGGTCTCCACGGAAGCGATGCTTCCCGTCACCGCGAGCACGATCTTCTTTCCCGCAAGCGTCTGTATCCCGGTCACGATAGTGTCACATCCTGGACATGATGCCATTGGCCCGGCCCGGTCTTCTTCACCCTGCGGCACCGTACCGATGAACCGAATCCTGCATCGATGATCCGGTCAGCGATATCAGGAGCACTCTTTCCCGAGGAGTGGACATGCAGGACGGATCCCGGTATCGCATGTTCCAGTGCGACCGAAAGCATTGCGGGACTCTCGAAATGCCCCATGATGAACCGGTCGTACGTCCCTGAAAGCAGCCTTTGACAGTCTCCGCATTCTGCAAGAACACACGATTCAACACCGTTTCCGGCGATATTCTGTTCAAGGTATGAATATGCCACGGGATTGATCTCCATTGCATGGACCCGTGCACCTGCCAGTGCAGCAGGTATGGAGAAATACCCGATTCCTGCATACATATCGGCCACCCGTTCACCCTTCAAGATAATCCCCTGCATTCGTGTCTTCTCTTCACGGTTGCCCTGCGCGAACATGACCCTTGACGGGTCGAGCCGGAAGGATATTCCATTCTCCCTGTGGATCACCTCGCCGCATGACCCTGCAAGGAGCTCGGTATTCGGGGTCCTTGTCACCCCATGGACCGATTTCAGCCAGAGAACTCCCCGGGGACGGCGCCATCGTACCAGTTCGGCCACCTCTTCCCCGCCCGGCCTCTCCCCGTGCACCACCGCGATCGGACCGATCATCTGGTATCCCCGTCCCCTGTATGGCCTTCTTGGCGGAAGGGAGCAGTCAAAGGGGTGCCCTTCGCTGACCGGGACATATGCCTTCTCCCCGCAGATAAAGGGCCGGCGAGTGTTGTCGACCCAGTCCCGGCTCTGCACCGACTCCAACTCTTCCAGGGGAATAATCCTCGTGTTCATGCTACCCGATGACTATGAGATCTATTCCATCCCTCATTATCCTGATCTCCTGTCCGGCGCAGAGCGGGGAAGAATGATGGATCTGGCATTCGATCGTCTTTCCCGAGGCAGGTTCCAGCACCCCGATCATGTCACCGTCGCGGAAGACGATCATTACGCTCTCGGCATCCCGCAGGTTGCCGATGAGTCGTTCTACAGAGTTCTCCTTTACCGTTCTGATGGCACCTGAAAAGAGATCCCTGTACCTGATATTCTCCTTGTCGACGGCAATCACCTCGCCGTACCTGCCGCCAAGGAGGATAATATCCTCCCTGGTATATTTCGGGAGCCTGACCGAGTAGGTGATCCGGTAGACCTGCCTGCCGGCCTTTTCCCCTATCAGCTTGGGATGGGTTGTAAACCTGCCTCCGAGTCTCCGTACAATATTCGAAGAGATCTCCTGCCCCATTCTCTGGGAACCGACGGTGATATCAAGGCCGTCCCTGCTCTCGTCCATGCGGGAGATAAAAGAGAGCCTCTCTCCCCCTTCCTGGAGGGCATCCTCTGTCTCCTGGGCGATACCGGCAGCGGTTGCGATCTCGAACGGGTAGGGCTTTCTCCCCTTCGCCCGTACCTGTACAACCCCCTCGTAGTAGCTTCCGGACATCCTGCTGCACCGGTCACACTGCTCCTTCTGCCATACTATCTCGATGCTACACGACCCCTGAACAGGGATATCAAGTATGGATGCTGATACAGCGCAACTGGCACGTGACCTGTTGGGACTGATATCTTCGATGCGCATATCAAACTCGGGCGACTCGACCCCTGGATCCAGGTGAATGGCCCGTAAAATTCTCTCAGTTGCAATGTCCGCCCTTTCACGGTACAGATCAGACCAGGCACCCGCCTCTTTCCATGCACCGCAGGACGGGCATTCGATGACAAAGATACGGGGGTCACACTCCATCCACTGGATCTGGTCGACCCTGCACCGGGCGCAGATGCCGCCGTCAGGAGAGGGCCCTCCGCACCTGGGGCAGATATTCTCCTTGATTCTCATATCCTGATAACCTGTGCGTGGGGGACGGTCCCGAACATGATACAACCAGCCTGCTCGACAAGGCCCATCTCGATGGCGAGGGCTACGACACGTTCGCCCATCAGGTTGATATTATCTGCCTTCGCGAGCAATGACCGCACATCTTGGGGCTGTGACAGGCGGTCCCCATAAAAGTCTTTGCTGATACGGATCTCGAGATCGCCCCGCTTCACCGTGGTATTCAGCAGTTCACGATCGCAGACAGCCACCACCTCGTTGCCGTCGGGGCTCTGGTGAACCTTTAGATACATCTGTACAGTATGGGAAAGGAACCATAATAAAATGTCAGCAGGAGGTTTTTGGAGCGATAGTCACAGGTTTATATCGACTCCATAGGTACGGGAGGGGTTGTGGGAATGGATCTTCCAGGCATCATCGATGGTGATAATCGCGGTCTCGATCATCTTTCTCGTGACACGGGGCACTGACTTTGGCCCGATAACCGCTCCCGGCCGGGAATTCTCATCCATGTAATCGCTTTCCATCGTGAAAACGCGGTCTTCCCTCACCATGTCCGGGATTCCGGGGTGCGTAGCAATCATCGAAGGCATAAGTTCGGTGTCAGGCGTCGCATAGTGCTTCACCACCCGGTCAATCCCGATCCCTGCATCGGCCGCCATCGCGACGACGTCACTGCACGGCCCGGTCTCGGCATGGAGCTGTATGGCACAGTCGAGGTCTGCTGCAAGTGAAAGCGCAAAAGAGAGTATCTCGTTCGAGGCGTTCCAGATTTCGGCAGGTACCTCGTAGTGGGGTCTTCCGCTCTTCAGGGCAACAGCATCTCCCTTCTCGACGGACCTGGCAGCCTCCTCCAGTCCGCCTTTCATCACAGATACCGCCTCAGGGAGGGGCATGACCGAAGAGAGCCGTGATATTTCGGCGGGGTGAACGCCGAGGACCGGGAATACGGAGACCCCCAGTTCCCGAACCATGCCTGCGACACGGAGCGTCTCTTCGAATACCGGGAGAAAATCGCTCCCTCTTCTGGGAAGTATGCCAAACGACCCCGACGGCTTGCTTACAAGGAAGATGTGGCTGCCTCCGGCATTCCGGAAATCTTTCGCGGCGGCAAGTCCCCTCCCGTTGGCCGGATCGAGATGGATGTGGTCGTCAGTCACCGGATACGTGCGGTCCTTCATGGCACTCGATTATCTCCATCAGGGGATACTCTCCTTTCCGGTACAGCCTGGCGTGGCAGGACACTCCACCCACCCGGGTCACCACATCGACGTCAAACATCAGTCCTTTCAGCTCAGAATACCCAAAGACATTGGGAGACATCAGCTCCCGATCGAGGTGCACGTTGACCTCCACAACATATGGCTGGAGTTTGACACTCTCCTCTATCGCCTTTTCCACGAGGTGGGCAGTTGCTGGGGAGATGGGGGTGCCCACCCACTGGTGGTAGAGGGCACCAAGTTTCACGGCAGCCTCAAAGATTGCCTGTTCACGGTCGGTGACCATGATACAGTGGTTTCATTTCAGAAGAGATTAGATATTGCGGTTCAGATCAGTTTTATGATCCCCGGCTTGGGCTCCATAGCTTCTCCATGGCGAAGGAACATGTCGATCTGGAGCCGTATCTCTTCCCTTGAATGGCCTTCCTGGATAAGCCGGGTGATGACGTCTTCGATCTGTGCACGGCCGTTGTCATCGGCCAAGTCCCGTATGGCAAGCTTGATCATCCGGATGAGGTCCCGCTTGCCTTTCGAGAAACCGGTAACGACCCGGTCTATATCGAAACTCCCGCTTTTGGCGTCGTATGCAACCTGTCGGAGGCAGGTATCCACGATCTTGACCACCCTCTCCGCGTCAACCGGTTCGATGGTATTGGAAAGCCTGATACGTGCACTTGCCTCTGCGAGGCGGACCAGTGCCTCGAGCTGCCGTGCGGTCACCGGGACCGGTTTTGACGACTCCGATGCAAGGTCACGGAGTTTCATGTAATAATCGATAAGCGAATTCCTGGCATCATCGCTCAGGCGAGGAAAACAGGTCCTTTTTGCATAGGCCACGTACTTGCGAAAGACCATGGGCTCGATGTCGGGTGTGACCGGCTTTAACTGTTCGGCGATGTAATCGTCGTCCACACCGGGAATGGGCTGCCGACTGTGCTGGGCGATCGTCTCACCGATGTTGTGTGCTTTCAGGATATGTTCTGCAATGGCAGCATCCCTCTTGTGATCAGGTTTATCGGTCATCACAAAGATGAGGTCGAACCTGGAGAGGAGCGAGGCAGGCATGTTGATCTGGTCCCCGATTGGAGCATAATCATCGAAACGCCCGTATTTAGGATTGGCAGCTCCCAGGAGGGCGCATCGCGACTTGAGCGTTGCGGTAATGCCCGCCTTTGCCACGCTGATGGACTGCTGTTCCATCGCCTCGTGCAGCGCGCTCCGGTCCTCCTTATGCATCTTGTCCATCTCGTCGACGGCGGCGATACCCATGTCTGCGAGGACCAGGGCACCCGCTTCCAGCGTCCACCGGCCGTCACCAAATTCGTCCTTTACCGCGGTTGCGGTAAGCCCTGCTGAGGTTGACGACTGGCCGCTCGTGTAGATCGCCCGCGGTGATAACTTGACGACATACCGCAGGAGCTGGCTCTTCGCGATACCGGGGTCGCCGATCAGGAGGACATGGATATCACCCCTCAGGTGGCTTCCGTCCGGCATCTCTTTTGTTATCCCTCCGAAGAGCTGGAGCGCAATAGCCTCTTTTACGTCCTCGTTGCCATATATCGTCGGAGCAATCGAGTGGGTTATCTTCCGGTAGATGTTGGGGTCTCTCGAGAGACGGATGATCTCCTCCTCGTCTTTCTCTTCGATCTCGACCTCCTCGAACTCTTTCTCGGCGATCTCGATGGAATTGCATTCGAGGTAGATGTCAAAGATCGTGCTCTTGTCACCGTGGCTTACACGCTGGATCGAGCGGAGAATGCCGTTCATAACCACCCGGTCACCCGGAGCGACCCTGCCTGTCAGGTCGTCGGTTGCGTCCACGTCAAGGGTCTGTGGCTGTTCGCCTCCCCGCAGTCCCTCGGGAGACTCCTGTATGCGAAGCTTCTGGGAATCGATGAACCGGGAACGTTTTGGCACGAGTTCCAGTTTCTTGAATGTGCATCCGTCGGTCGCGCACCCTTCGGGCTCCCTGAATTTTCCATATCCCTGTTCCCTGGTGGTCAGATGTCCCCCGGGGCATCGGAATACCGCCTGGACGATTCTGGGCCTCACCTCGGTGGTCTTCCGGAGAATCCCTTCGACGCTGACGAACTTGTTGATGTGATCCGACCGTATGTGCCTGATCCCAATCTTTCTCGGGAGGTTGACGAACCGAAAATTTATCTCGGCAGGGCCTTCTCCCTCCCTGGCCTTTATGAGCTGGTGGTTCCGGATCGCATTTTTTACGTCTTCTATGACTGCGCCGGGTTTTTCCAGAAGTTCATCGGCCATTCGGATGCCGGTCTTTCCGAAACTCTCCAGTTCACGGTAATCGATAAAAAGCGAACGCTTGTACGGGTACTCCCTGTTTAATTCGTTCAGCTGTTTCTTGTACCGGTTTTTTAAGAACCTGCTCCAGTCGGCATCGCGATCGATTATTTCAGTCTCAATATCCCGTGCCAATTGCGATCCCTCATGTATACCGTCTCGAGGTCATCACGAGCCTGGCAACAAGCGCCTCCATCTGGATGTCAGTGCTCGCACCTTCGGATAGACAAAAATCGGTCGTACCAAGGTGGTCGACCAGGGCAACCCGCAATTCCTCCTCCATCGGGCGTTTCAGGATTGCCCGGTAACACTGGTTGATCATCTCGTTCGGGGCGATCCCCCTCTCATGGAGGAGCTGTTCCAGTACCTTTTCCGCTCCTTCAAAATCGCCTTTGAGCGAGAGTGAGAGCAACTCGTCGATCTCGTCCGGGCGGGCAGAGGCGGTGATGGCATAGATCATCCCGGCATCGATCTCCTGGCTGATGATCGCCGCTCCCTGGAGGGCGTTTATGGCCTTTCGCATGTCGCCCTGGGCGATATAGACGATGGCATCGATTGCCTTTTCGGAGATTTCCAGGCCTTCCTTTTCTGCAATCCGCTGTATCTCCTCTGTGATTGCTTCGGCACCGAGCGGCCTGAAACGGTATATTGCGCACCTGCTCTGTATCGGGTCGATGATCTTTGACGAGTAATTGCATGAAAGGATGAACCTGCATGACTGGGCATAGCTCTCCATCGTCCGGCGAAGCGCCGCCTGCGCATCAGGAGTGAGGGCATCCGCCTCGTCAAGGAAGAGGACCTTGAATGTCGCACCGCCCAGGGGGGATGTCCGTGCAAACTGCTTGATCTGGTTCCTTACCACGTCTATGCCACGCTCGTCCGAGGCGTTCAACTCGCGGAAATTCATCTGCCAGGATTCGCCGAAGAACTCCCGTGCGAGTGCGATTGCAGCCGTCGTCTTCCCGACACCCGCGGTGCCCGTGAAGAGCAGGTGTGGCAGGTTGCCGGTCTTCACGTAGGATTCAAGCCTCTCGATTATCTCGTCCTGGCCGACGATATCTGCCAGTCTCATCGGCCGGTATTTCTCTATCCAGATGGTACGGCTCTCGTCCATTCTACTTCCTTATCCTCTTTCAAATGTTATGAGTGTTGGGTTTCGTTGATCCCGGGCTTGTGTTTTGCCTTCAGTGAATACCATGTTACAACAGGAAAAGAGGCTGGGGATGCGGTGTGAAAGTGGCTGGAAAAAAAGGGACGGAATTATTCTTCTTCAAAGAGGACTTCTCCGGCCTTCTGTTTCCGGTAATAGTAGATGCCGATTGCGGCGCCGATGATGAGCAGGACCAGGAGTATCGCGAGCCATGCAACCGGGAACCTGGTCCAGAACGGCTGGGGTGGAGAGATGCTCGTGGGCACGACTGTTGTCGCCGTGGTGGTGATCGTCTCTGTCCGCACCGTCTCGACGGTGGGGGTCACGTTCACTTCCGTATCTTCCGAGTCGCCGACAGCGGGTACCTGCGTGGTGGGCGTGGTCGTGACGATGGTGGTTGGCGTGGGGGCACTGTAGCCGCCGCCGCCGCCGCCACCGCCGCCGCCGCCGCCTCCCTGCTGCTTGAAGGTGGCAGAGATGGTGTGATTGGATATGACATCGGGGAACCTCCATTCACTGACCGCTCCCTTGGCATCGCCGTCCACCATCACGTTCTGCACGATGTAGTTGTAGTATGGTGTTATGGTGAAGTTCTGCGTTCCACCCGGCGGGACTGCGATGAGCCCGGATGGGGTGATCATTCCACCCGTCCCTGCCGTGGCGTTGATGTAGTAATACTCGTGCCAGGCGTCCCTGAAGGTGGCGTGGATGGTCATGTCCTCGGTGACGTTCTCGAACCGGTGGAACGATTGCGGACCAATCGACACGCTGTTGACCAGGACGTCCGCGATCTCGTAGCCCGTGTCCGCGCTGATCGTAAAGTCGGCCGATCCTCCGGAAGCGACACTGACAAGACCGGAAGGCTCGATGGAACCGTGTTCTCCGGCGGTGGCGGTTATCGTGTACAGGTCAGGGCCTTCTGCAGCGAATGTGGCGTGTATCGTCTGATCTTCCGTAACATCGGGGAATTCATATGAACCGGAGGGTCCGATGCCGACTCCGTTCACGAAGACATTCTCGATCCTGTATTGGTCGTCAGGTGTTATCGTAAAGACCTGGGAGCCGCCTCCAGGAACGCTGATCTCGCCTGAAGGATCAATCGTCCCGTTATCGCCCGCTGTCGCCAGGATGGTATGGTAGTCCGTCACCGGTTCAAGGGTGACATAGAGGTGTACGGTCTGGTCCTTTGCCGGGTACTGGGTGATGTTTTCGGTGACGGTCGAATAGCCGTCCTTCTGGACCGTGTATGTCCTGTACGGTGCAGCAGTGATATAGACCTGTACGGGAAGCGTACCACTCTCGATTATTCCCTTGTAGTCGTCGTCAAAGTATACCTCTGCTCCGTCTACGTTGCAGTGGACCAGGAAGTATCCCTTGTCGCCACCGACGGGAGGTGCCTGGACAAAGACCAACGCGTCTTTTGTTATGGTGTCCGTGTACGTCCCGTCATCCACTGTCAGGGAGATGGTAAAGAAACCAAACGTATCATAGACGTGAACCGGGTTCTGCACGGTGGACGTGGTATTATCCCCGAAATCCCATTGCCACGAGATCGGCTGGCCGATCGTCGTATCGGTGAACTGCACTTCAAGCGGCATAATCCCGGATGTGGGGCTGGCTGAAAAACCGGCGATCGGGCCCACCAGTCTCAGATCGAGCTCGGTCACATCGCCTGGTCCGAACGGGTAGGTGTCCTGCCATGGGCCGCCCTCGACCACGTCATAGCATTGCGCCTCCCGTCCCTCGATGAGGAATTCTATCGGCGATGCATCGGAGATATTCCCCTGGACGAGCAGCTTGTCCCCGGTCGCCGGCGATCCGTACGCACCTATCGCGTCCGTGATGAGAGTCCCGCCGCCTCCGGCAACGATCGCCTCGATTGTCACGCCAACCGGTGCGGGAACGCCTCCGATATGGACCCCGCCATAGAAGGCGTGTGGCAGTTCAGGGATGACCGTCGGTGTGGTAGTCGGTGATGTGGTCGGGATCGTCGTTGTCGGGGA
>LKUF01000416.1 GCA_001412335.1 Methanolinea sp. SDB | reverse complement strand
CCCATCCTGCCCGTGATCCTCTTCTTCCTTGCAAGTGCCCTCATCATCGGGATGGTCTCCCGGTCGTTCAAGGAACTCTCGTTCATCTCGATCTTCTTCTCGACAGTTGCAACGTCGTACCTCTTCTTCCCGACCATTTTTGCCAACGTCCATGTCATAAGCCTCGTGTCGCCGCTGACACTGGTCATCCTGGAGATCCAGGGGGAGGCATTCACGGTCAGCCAGTACTTCTATTCCACGTCGCTCTTCTTCCTGACAAGCGCGGTCCTTCTCTATGTGGGCGTAAAAAACTTCAAGGAGGAGCGGCTCTTCTCCCATGCCGGCCTGCTGACACGGATCAGGGAGTTTGTCTCTGAAGGGATATCACGAAGCCATCCATATATCTCGGTCTTTGCAATCACGGCACTCACGGTTCCCTTCGTCTTCATGGTCCAGATGATGCTGCTCGTGCTCTTCTTCAATCTCCCGATGCCGCTCTCCCTGCTGCTCCTGATCGTATCGGCCGCATTCGTGGAAGAGGTGGCAAAATCGATCGGGCTCTATACCCTCCTCTTCAACAGTGAACGGTTCGCATCGTGGAAGACGGTCGCGATCATCTCCGCAGTGACAGCCGCAGGGTTTCTCTTTGCCGAGAAACTTCTCCTCTTCGTGACCCTCTCACAGATAACCGAGTCGGTCTTTGGCTCGATCCTCTTCCTCTCACTGGGTGTCATCTGGATCCCGTTCCTCCTCCACTTCGCGACCGTCTCCCTGGTCGGGATTTCCCTGAAGCTTCGCGGACCCCAGGGCTATATCCCTGGCCTTGTTGCCGCGAGCGTGGTTCACTGTCTCTACAATCTCTACTTTATCATGGGGTGGTTCGCGTGAACGCACGCTTCATCGGCCTCATCATGAAAAAAGACCTTTCAGGGCTCTTGAATGAGAAGACCATCCTGCTTGCCATCCTCCTGCAGGTCTTCATCGCGATGTTCTCGTCGTTTTTAATGGTCGGGCTGACCACCATGTACGATCCCTCGGCGCTCCAGGGGTATTCCGGTGTCCGGTACGGCATCGGGTATGCCGGCAGCGAAGATTCCGGCCTCAAAACATATCTCTCCGAGAGCAGCCAGTTCCGGGTCTTTGACATGGAACTCTCTCCCGCCGTTGCTGCGTTGAAGGAGAGGAAGCTCTCGGCGGTGGTGTATGTCCCCCGGACCCCGCCGGACGGGGACGAGCCCGTGAAGATCACCCTGTACCTGGTACAAAACGACATCCAGTCTGCCATCGTGAACGTGAAGTTAAAAGAGATCTTCCTGGAGTACGAGGAAGAGCTCCGGTCGCTTCGTTCCGATCGACTCGAGATTGTTCCCGTAGCACTGGAATTTCCCGGGGAACGGAGCGAGGGCTTCTACGAGTTCATTTA
>LKUF01000415.1 GCA_001412335.1 Methanolinea sp. SDB | reverse complement strand
GTCTTGTCATGCTGTATGAAGCCTGCCGCCTCAAGCTGCTGGAGGGATTTCCGAAGAATCGATCCGCTTCCCTTCCTGAACTTGGAGGGCCTTGATCCCCGGTCTTTCTTCCCGCCATAGAATGTTCTCATCCTCTCCACACCAATGGGCCCGTCGATATAGACCCTTCTCATGATAGAGGCCACCCTGACAAACCACCAGTCGGGGTCCTCGGGAGGCATCTCCTTGTGTACTCCTGTCTTGGCAAATGCTGCCCAGTCCGGGGGTACAATCTCCGGCTTGCTCTTCAGTTCTTCGGCGAGAGTCCGAATGAACCTGTCGGCCGGGACATCGTAGACTGTTGTCATCTTAAAACCTCACTGTCACTAATTCGATATAACAGTCTTTACTTATTGGTTTATTAGCCTTTTATACATTTCGAGCAGGGAATTATCAGGCCGGAATGGTTCTTGCAACAGGATTAGTTTTTCTTTTTTTTCACAAGGATCATGGTCCGCCCCCTGACACCGGCAAGCTCGGCCCCTGCCTTGCGTGCAAGGTCTTCCGGATCCACATCGGTATTTCGGAGGCATTTTACCTTGATCACCTTCTTCTTCTCGAGTTGCTGTACAATCTCCTCTACTATCGTATCCGTGCACCCCTGTTTTCCGATCCAGACGGTAGGCCGCAGATCCTGGATTGAATCCCTGAAAATATCGTTATTCATCTTCTCCTCCTCGTGGGAATCCTCATCTGGCGTCCACACTCCAGGCATGTCATCACCACCATCCCCCGCGTGATCCGCACCCGCAGGTTCACTCCGGGAACCAGATACCGGTAGCAGTGGTGGCAGAAACGGCGCCTGTAACGTTCTTCGATCCTGATCCGCTGTCTCATGGCAATTTTTCGGGCCAGGTATACGCACCGGTGGCTCCATGCAGGGTTCTCTCTATAGAAGAGATCTGCCTGGCGGAACAGCTCGGCGATCCGTTCCCGGGCTATCCGTTTTGCATCCGGTCGATAACTCTGTTTTGCCATGCCCAACAATAGTATAAGGCGACGATCTGATTTATTCGATCTGCTGCCCGGCCTGGAGCGCCTGTTTTACCGGTCAGGTCGCAGGATGCAAACGCGCCTGTCGACGATGTGCAGGCGGTCCTGGCAGAAGAGGCGCACCGCCTCCGGAAGGCACCTGTGCTCCTGGACAAGAATTCTCTCTGCCAGCGTCTCTTCGTCGTCCCCTTCGATCACCGGGACTGCTGCCTGGATGATTATCGGGCCGTTATCCATCTGTTCATCCACGAAATGAACAGTGCAGCCTGATACTTTCACTCCATAATCGATGGCCTGTCTCTGGGCATGCAGACCCGGAAAAGATGGGAGAAGCGCAGGGTGTATGTTGATTATCCTGCCGGGAAACGCCTGCACGATACCTGCACCGACAATTCGCATGTACCCGGCAAGGATGAAGAGGTCGGCATCACACTTCGTCATGGCTGCCATGAGATCGGCCTCGTATGCATCTTTTGACGGGTATGCGGAATAATCGACGATATATACCGGAATTCCGGCTTTTTCGGCCCTTCTAATGGCATAAGCCCGGGGGTTGTCGGTTATGAGGCCGGAGCATTCTGCCGGAACCTCGCCACCCACGATGGAATCGATGACTGCCTGGAAGTTCGAACCCCTTCCGGAAGCAAGGAATGCAATCCGTTTCACGTTGTCCCTTCTCCGGCCTTGTGCATGATCATCTTCACCTTCACTATTCTCCGGGAGAGCATCTGGAGCACGACAAGCGTGACATGGCTCTCCTGGATGTAGACGCTCTCCCCGGGATGGGGGATGTGGCCGAGACGGTCTATCAAAAGCCCGCCGATCGTCTCGTAGGATTCATGCATGGGAAGATTGATGTCCAGCTCGTCGTTTAACTCTTCCACCCACACCGTGGCGTCTACGACATAGATTCCCTCACTTACCTTCTGGATCTCGGGCTCTTCCTTGTCAAACTCGTCGAGGATGTCGCCAACCAGCTCCTCGAGGATGTCCTCGACCGTCACGATCCCGACAAAACTGCTGTACTCGTCGAGGACAACCGCCATCTGCACCTTCCGAACCTGCAGCTCTTTTAAGAGATCGTCGATCTTCTTCGTCTCGGGAACGAAGAAGGGGTCATACATCACGTCCTTTATCGGTATCTTCTTGTTTCCCGACATGAGTGCGGAGAAGACATCCTTCACGTTCAGGACTCCGATGATGTTGTCCACCTGTTC
>LKUF01000414.1 GCA_001412335.1 Methanolinea sp. SDB | reverse complement strand
TCATATACACGCCTGATCATCCCTCCCGAGGATATGATCAGGGTATCCTGCCCAAGGACCACCTTCAGGAGGCACTTGTCGATGACACCGTAGGTAAAATCGAGTGGAATATTCTCTTCTTCTGCCAGGCGCTTGGCAGAGGTTCCCATTGCCCCTACCCGTGTTCCGGGATGAACGGAGATCCAATCCCCGATCTCCGCTCCGCTGACCTGTTCCGCATCCGCAACAAATATCGTTCCCGGACGGGTATTTCCGGGCATGCCTGCGGCCTGCTGAATACCGTGCGTAAGCTCGAGAACCCCGGACGGAGGATTTCCCGAAAGAATCCTCCGTGCCTTCAGCTCGCAAAAGATCTCCAGGACGGGCGGTACAGTCAGTCTCGACTGTCTGATGAGATCCTGGTCGGTGAAGACTTCCTTTGGAGGTCCATGATGAAGAATGCGCCCGTCTGACATGAGCAGTACTTCGTCCGCCCATTCAAATGCGAGCATCACGTCATGTGTTGAGATGATGATGGTCTTTTCCATCGCATTGAGCTCGTCCAACAGATCCACGATCTCTGCGGCGCTTGCCGGGTCAAGGGAGCTTGTCGGCTCGTCAAATATGAGTATGTCGGGCTCCATGGCAAGGACCCCCGCAATGGCCACCCTCTTCTTCTCACCGCCGCTCAGGTGGTGTGGAGGCCTTCTCTCGTATCCTTTCATGCCGACAGAGAAGAGGGCTCCGTCAACCACTGCACGTATCTCTTCTTTCAACATGCCGAGGTTGAGCGGGCCAAATGCTACATCCGCAAAGACTGTCGGGGCAAAGATCTGGTTGTCAGAGTTCTGGAAGACGAAGCCGACTCTTCTCCTGACATCCAAAAGCCCCTGTTTCGTGTATGACAGGGCCTCTCCATTCACCAGTACCCTCCCGGAATCCGGTTTTAAGATTCCGTTGCACATCAACAGCAGTGTGGTCTTTCCTGCACCGTTCGGGCCGACCAGTGCAACCTTCCTTCCCCGTTCAATCGAGAAGCTGATCCCCCGGAGCGAGGGAGTGCCCTGGGGATATGAAAAGACGACATCTTCGAGATCTATTGCATTATTCATCTGTGAAAACCCTCAAAAAAGGCTAAAACTCCGAAATATTACTGCCAGTCCGGCGCATGCACACAGGTATCCCGTGGCGGTTGCGATACCGGTGGCAGAGATCCGTCTCTCCTCCTCGATCATCTGGAACTTCCCGTCATAGCACCGGGCATCCATTGCCACCAGCATCTCCTCGCCCTTCTCCCAGGCCCTGACAAAGAGCATCCCTGCAAGCATTGCGAATGCATCGATAGATCTCCTGAACGTCGAATACCCGTTTCGCATCACCTGGGCATTGTGGATTGCAATCGATTCGCCGATCAGGACGAAGATGTTTCGATAGATGAGCATGGAGAGGTCGATGAACTCATCGGGAAGCCGTAACCTGTTCATGACAGAGAATATGTCCACCATCGGAGTCGTTAGCGCGATGAAGAAGAGTGAACACATTCCCCCGAGTGTCCTGGACAGCAGGAGTACCGCGAGATTTGCGGAATCTGTCGTCAGTGAAAACGTGTGGCCCAGTATGGGTATATCCCACAGCGGCTCACCTCCTCCGGTCATGAAAAGGATGACGATGATACTCATGAAAACGAAGGATACGGGGATCGCCAGGAGCGCTGCATAGATTCTTGCGGGTATCCTGGCAAAACCGATCGTCAGTACTGCCATGCTCGCGGCAATCGCCAGTGGCGCTATTGGGGATGGCGAAAACACCCCGATGAGAATGGCGCCAATACCGACAGCAAGTTTCAGCCGTGCATCTACCTCCAAAAGCCCGTTTTGCAGGGCGAGATCGTCTAGGAGATGCTCGTCAATCATAAAAAGAGAATTAAGTGGCTGCCTGCCTGGAGCGGTAATAGCCGAAGAAATAGCCTATGATCAGGGCACCGATGGCTGCCTGGAGAGAGAAGAAGAGGCTCTCGATCTCCCCGCTCGGAGGTTCCCACACGGGAGAGAACCAGGGTTCATACCCTCCCGATTCTATGATGTCGGCAGCCTGTCCATCGGCTCCTCCCCATGCCTCCTCGCCTTCGGCAAGGTTCTGCTGGATCGAGGCATTGGTGACGAGAAAAATGATTGCGAAAGCCAGGATGACAATGCCTGCGATAATCTCTGCCTTGTATTTCATGCTGCAGCCTCCCTGATCCGGTTCACGGTATTCTGGGTGAGCACGTTCAGCTTCACAAGGATATCGGGCCGGACATCGATGATATACTTGAAGACCAGCGCGATGATGACTCCCTCGATTATTGCGAGCGGAACCTGGGTGATGGCGAATATAGCGAGGAATGCGGTGAATGATGCCATGACCCCTCCCTCTGCGGCTGGGAATGCAAGGGCCAGCTGGCCTGCGGTGACGACATAGGTGAAGAGGTCAGCAACCGTAGCCGCGATGAAGACATTTACGAAGGTATTCAGGGACGCCTTCTTTCCGGCCATGTATAAGGCATAGGCCACGACCGGGCCCGCGATTCCCATGGAAAAGACATTGGCCCCAAGCGTTGTCAGGCCGCCATGAGCAAGGAAGATGGCCTGGTAGATGAGGACGATCAGGGCGAGGATCGATGTGATGAAGGGTCCGAACAATATCGCCGACAATCCTGTCCCTGTCGGATGGGAACAGCTCCCGGTCACTGACGGAAGCTTCAGCGAGGACAATACAAACACGAACGCCCCGGCCACGGCAAGCAGCGGGATCGTCTCTCTCTTCTCGGCGAAGAGCTTTTTTAACTGGTATAAACCCAGAACCAGGAACGGAATGGCGACGATGAACCATATCTGCCACCAGGGGCTGGGAAGAAATCCTTCCATTATGTGCATGAGATCACCTGAACAAATTTATTTGTCTATAAACAATTTTATTTGTTTATTATTAAGCTTTCGTAACTTTTGGAGAAAAGAGATGTGCTATACCTGCTGCCCATTTCATCAAATGAGATAAAAAGTTGCCAGCAGTATCCCAAACGATGCTCCAATCAGCACGATAAAGACGACCGGGTTCCAGGCAAGTACCTTCTTTCCGTCAAGGACGCTGACAGGGAGCATGTTGAACGCCGCGATCATCGCATTCACCTGCAGTCCGATCATCCCGAGCGTTGAGATGACATTCAGTCCCATGAGCCTGATGTCGACCGCCGACCCGAGGAAGAGGATGAGCGCGAAAGGGATACAGAGCAGCAGGTTTGTAACGGGGCCTGCGGCAGAGATCTTCCCGTTCTGTTCCCGTGTAAGGGACGGCGCATATATCATGGTCGCACCGGGAGCCGCAAATACAACGCCTGCCAGCGCGGCAAGCGCGACTGCCACCACGAGCATGAGGTTATTCTTTCGAAACTCCGCCCAGAATCCGTATCTCATTGCGGTGAACTTGTGGGCAAGCTCGTGCAGGATGAAACCGACACCTACGGTGACCAGCGATATTCCGAGAAAGAGGAGGAATAACGTGGGAGTCGCACCGTACCTGATATAAATAAGGGAAAATGCGATGGAGATTGCTACCCATGCAACCAGCAGGTCACGCCGTTCCCGAACAGATATTCTCTCCAGCATACAGATCACTTCTTCCCTTATTTTTGGTATTCATACCCCATATCATCTTTGATGTTGCCCCCCGCAGGAATTCCATCAGGTTTAAATCTCCCATTGCACTGTTAGTATATCATATGCCAATAGAGCCACTCAGAGCTGAGATCAGCCGCATCGATGAGGAGATCATCGAACTCATCACCAGGCGACAGCGGCTGGCCGGCCGGATAGCACAGGTCAAGATGAACGAGGGCCTCCCCATCCACGACAAAGCGAGGTCAGAGGCAGTACTTGAAACGGCATTCGAATCAGCTGTTGAGAAGAATATCAATCCGGTTCACGTCCAGAAGATCTTCGAGATCCTCATCGAGATGAGCGAGGAGCGCCAGAGGGAATGCTCCGGTGACGGTAACCTCCCCTGAAGTTTTTGGTTCAGATAAACTCGAGAAGAAGCATGATTCCAAGAAGGATCATCACGAGACCCATGAGTATGCGGATAACGGCCCTCTTCTCGGTCCGGAGCTGGTCCAGGCGCTCGACAGGGATTCCAAAGGCCACGACAGCCAGGATGACTATCATGGGGAGGACAAAAAAGAGGTTGTATACGAGGAGATACGGAATTCCATCTACAATGCTCATGCGGTTTGAGAGCAGGGAGACAATTGCCAGGTAAATCCCTCCTGTGCAGGGAAGTTCGAACATCCCCACGAGAACCCCGAGGACCAGCGCCCCGGGAAGAGAGATCTTTTTTACGTAGCGGTCGATGATCGCTTTTTTCGATTCGGGTATGGACAATAACTGGCTCGGCTTTCCCCTAACCCCGTCGATGATGGATACAGCTCCGAATAGCAGGGCGATTATCGCGGCAATAAGGGACATCCCCCGTGAAATCCCGGCAGACTGGATGACGGTGAAGAGGCCGAGACCTGATAGGAAGTAAAAGGTGAATACTGCAAGTATGAACAGGGATCCGATGTATACCATTTTTCTGCGTGTATCAAGCGCCATTATGGTGATGAGGAGAAAGATAAGGACAGAGAATGCACAGGGGTTTATCCCATCTACCAGGGCCGCTGAAATGACGAGAGGAATCGTCAGGCCGCGACCCCTGTTGATTTGTAATGGTTCGGCTACGGGCGATGTCGTCCCCGCAGTAACCACATCTGGGGAATAGAGTGCATCCTCCAGTCCACCTGAAATCTCACGATAACCGGTCAGGACAACATCTCCGGTAAAGAGCACCGGGACAGGGGAGAAATCGATTCCATACTCCTGCGAGAAGACGGCGAGCAGTTGCCGGTACGAGTTGTCTTCCCTGATGTCATAATACCTGAATATGACATCAGGATGCGTTTTTTCAAATTCCTGGAGATATGGGATTGTCTTTAAGCAATCGCCGCAGTTCTGGTTGTAGAAGAGATGTACCACCTGCTTCCCGTCCACCATCCTCTCAACCCGGTACGAATCGACCTCCTGGTACCCGGTTCCCTGTGCGGCGGGGGAGGGGCTTTGTGCCATAACGGGAATATGGATGCAGGTAAGCAACAGAAATAGTGCCAGAACCACCAGTTTTTTCATGCAAAGACCCTGAAAAGTAATATTTCTGGTTTTATACCAGTATTTCGTTCTTTGAGATAAAAAAAGATACCAAAAGGTATCATTTCAGCGGTAGATCATGGTGCCCACACCTTCATCGGTAAACATCTCCAGGAGAAGGTTGTGGGACTTGTTGCCGTTGATGACATGCCCAAACTCCACACCCGCCTCAACGGCCCTGAGTATGGACGAGACTTTCGGGATCATCCCCTCACTCACCACACCTGTGGCGAGAAGGGCTTCAGCATCTGATAACGACACTCTCCGGAATACGCGTGTCCTCTCCCGGTCCATTATCCCATCCACGTCCGTCATGTTGATGAGCTTGAATGCCCCGAGAGAGACGGCGATCTCGCCTGCTGCCGTATCTGCATTGATATTAAGAGACTGGCCCAACCTGTCGATTGCAAGGGGGGCGATCACCGGTATGTACCAGTTGTTGAGCAGCGTGTGAAGGACTGCTGGATTGACCTCCTCGATCTCTCCTACGTGCCCGAGATCGACTTCTTCCTCCCTTCCTGCGATATGGACCTTCTGGGGCGTCATCCTCCGGGCTATGATCAGGTTCCCGTCGTTTCCGGAGATTCCAACCGCTTTTCCGCCGCTCTTTGCAATGAGCGATACGATATTGCTGTTGATCTTTCCCACAAGGACCATCTGGGCAATCTCGAGGGTCTCTTCGTCGGTGATACGAAGCCCGGCAACGAACTTTGGCTCCTTTCCCATCGCCTTCATCTTGTCGGTGATCTCGGGCCCACCACCATGGACCAGTACAACCCGTATCCCGACGATCTGGAGGAGGACCGCATCACGTATGGCGCTTTCAAGGATCCCCGCATCCACCATGGCATGGCCCCCGAGCTTGATGACCATTGTCCTCCCGTGGAACTGCTGGATGTATGGCAGCGCCTCGGTGAGGACCTCTTCTCTCTTCATGTCGTGTACCTCCCGTTTATCTCGACGTACTTCTCTGTCAGGTCGCACCCCCACCCGGTTGCGGACCCTTCGCCGTTGTCAAGGTCAAGTTCGAATATCACAATTTTGCCGGCCATGACCGCCTTTGCAGCAGGGAGGTCGACGACGATCTCCCCTCTCCGGACAAGTTCGAGCGTGGTCCGGCCATTGCCCAGGCAGAGGCTGACACTGTCTGGATCGAATTCGACGCCGGCCCTGCCGGCTGCCGCAATCACCCGGCCCCAGTTTGGATCTTCTCCATACACTGCAGTCTTGACAAGCGGTGATTCTGCAATGGTTCTGGCCACCCTGGCGGCCTGGTCTTCGCTCGGCGCACCCTTCACCCGTATCTCCAGGAGTTTTGATGCTCCTTCGCCGTCTGATGCGATCTGCACAGCAAGTTGCCTGCAGCACTCCTCGAGCGCTTCCTGGAACTCTGAGCGGTCGACCCTGCCAGCCCTCCCTGTTGAGGTGAGAAGTGCACAATCGTTCGTGCTGGTATCCCCGTCCACAACAACCCTGTTGAACGTCCTATCCGTGGCAAGTTTCAGCGATTCCCGAATCTCTTTCAGTGGCAGATCGGCATCGGTATAGATGAATGCGAGCATCGTGGCCATGTTCGGAGCGATCATCCCGCTCCCCTTCGTGATGCCACCGACAAGGAACCCGTCACCCTCGACAAGTGAATGTTTCTCCGAAAGATCCGTTGTCATGATCGCCCTTGCCACCATCTCTTCGGCTCTTTCACTCCGTTCGAGGAACGGGGCAATCCGGGTGCACTGGTCACGTATCCGGTCAAGGTCGAGATAGCGCCCAATCACGCCCGTGCTCGCAACGCCTACCGACTCCTCGGGAAGTTCGAGCGCGTCTGCTGCAAACCCAGTCATGGTGATGGCGTCCTTGTATCCACGGCCCCCGGTATAGGCGTTTGCGCAGCCGCTGTTCACAATAACCGCGTCCATCCACCCTTTCCGTATCCGCTCCTCCATGAGCCTGATCGGCGGGGCTTTCATGAGATTCCTGGTAAAGACGCCTGCCGTCTCGCCGCTTGCACGAATCAGGGCGAGGCCGTATTTTCCCTCTTTTATCCCGGCAGCGGATACCCCCTCGATCGCACAGATACTCTTCACCGGGCATTCTCCCCCGGCTCTTCGGAACCGGCGCCGACTCCCTGGACGATATCGGCCCTTGTCACGATACCAACAAGTGCAGAACCCCTCATGACGGGAAGCCTGGCTATTCCCTCCCGGAGCATCAGTGACGCAGCCTCCTCGATATCCGCATCCTCACCGATTGTCACGACAGGATGGCTCATCACCTTCGAGACAGGGGTATCACCGATGTCGGAGAGCGCCGCTTTCGTCTTCTCCCAGTTGATGAATTCCCTGATCGGCACCTCGATGATCTCGAGGGGGGATGGGAGCCAGAGGTCATCAGATATCCTGCCTGTCTCGAGGAGAGCAAGTATATCGGAATCTGTGACCATTCCAACAAGCTTTTCGCCGTCTACTACGGGAAGTCCCCCGATATGATTTTTTTTCATCGCTCCTGCAGCATCCCGTACCGGAGCATGCATATCGATGGTAATGGGATCTTTTGTCATTATCTCTTTTACACGCATCATCTTCACCTCTAGGGGAGGAGCCCCGCTCCTCTCAGCCCGTCACGTTCGTCAAAGCCACATATAATGTTCATGTTCTGTATGGCCTGGCCGCTTGCTCCCTTGACAAGGTTGTCAATGGCCGAAACGGCTACCACGCGATCACCTTCGCTCTCTGCGCGAAGATCACAAAAGTTCGTACCCCTGACAGCAGCAAGGGTCGGGCCCTGGTACCTGACAAAAAACTCGTCGCGGTAGAAATCCCGGTACAGCCTCTCCACCTCGTCCTGCTCCATCGGTTCATCCAGGAGGATGTGGGCTGTGGTCAGGATCCCGCGGTTCACCGGCACCAGGTGGGGCGTGAAATAACAACGGGCCTTCGATCCAAGGTTTTTCATCTCCATCCGCATCTCTTCCAGGTGGCGGTGGGATGTCCACTTGTAGGCATTCACGTTATCGCCCACGTTTGGATAATGGGTAACGGCAGACGGATTATCTCCGGCTCCCGAAACTCCGGTCTTCGAATCGTATATTATTGTGTGGGCAAATTTCGCCAGTGGTGCAGCAGCAAGCGTCGCCCCTGTCGGGAAGCATCCAGGGTTCGAGATGAAGTCCACCTTTCCATACGAATCCCGGTGGAGCTCCGGGATGCCGTATGGGGCTTCGAAATAATCTGTATGGGCAACTCCGTAGACTTTCTCAAAAACGTCCCGTGGGAGCCGGTAATCGGCGGATAGATCCACCACCCTGATCCCCTTTTCAAGCAGGGGGCGGACATATTTCATTGCTGCAGTATGAGGTACGGCAAGAAATGCAAAATCAGCATCAATAGCATCAATTTCCGGGTTCTCAAAGACGAGATCTGTGAATCCTTTCAGGTGCGGATGGTGGGACTCGATGGGCATGCCCGCCAGCTTCCTGGATGTGGCACAGACCACTTCCGCGTCTGAATGCCCAAGCAAAAGGCGGATGAGTTCGCCACCGGTATAACCGGAAGCCCCGATGATCGCAATTTTCATAAGTTTTTTATTCAATTTTACAAATTTAATGCTTTTTATGAGAAATTGCCGGGGATTCTTACCGGGATGCCTTGAGCGGGGGAATGGTTGCATGGATTTGGCGTGAGCGCGAGAGATCAGGGATGAAGAGAATGACGGGTGATTTTGTCTTCAAATCACTAACCTTTAATATTTATAATGATTAATCATTAAAATCGCCACATGTGCGGTGAATGCGAAAGGAAGAAGATGTCTTCCAGAAAGTTTTTGTCATTCCCCTACTGGCAACACGATGTGTCGCAATAAGAACATAAGAGAAGAGAACTGAACTGGTAGGGAGAATACCAAAAAGACAGATGTGACTGGAGGCACCGGACCGAAAAATCTTGTGGTCCTTTGTGCTTTTCATGGATAAATGCGCAGGATTATGCATTGATCCATCCGTTACCGGTCAAAAACAAGACACACAGGCTGATTGAATGAGAGAGAACAGAAAGGTGCACTAATATGGCAGAATCATTTGATGTGCCACTCGAGGAAGAGAAATTCTATGTCCCTGACCCTTCGATCAAGAAGAACGCATGGACGAAAGACTATGAGAGCGCGTATAATGAATTCCTGGCTGACAAAGACGGATTCTGGGAGAAGTACGCAAACGAGCTTGATTGGTTCAGGAAATGGGACAGGGTAAGAGAATGGGATTACCCATATGCCAAGTGGTTTGTCAACGCCAGGCTCAACATCACGTATAACTGCCTGGACAGGCATGTCAACAACCACAGGAGAAACAAGGTTGCCCTTATCTGGAGGGGCGAAGAGGGCGAAGAGCGGATATTCACCTACAAGAAACTCCTCAACGAAGTGAACCGGCTTGCAAACGGCCTCAAAAAGCTCGGAATAGAGAAGGGTGACCGGGTATGCATCTACATGCCGCTCGTTCCGGAGCAGATCATTGCGATGCTTGCCTGCGCACGGATCGGGGCGGTCCACTCCGTGGTATTCGGCGGATTCGGGGTCAACGCCCTGAACATGCGGATCAAGGATGCCGAGGCGAAGCTGGTCATCACTGCGGACGTATCAATGAGAAGGGGAAAGACGATTCCCCTGAAGTCCATCGTGGACGAAGCCATCATCAATGCACCGAGCGTGGAGAAAGTTATCGTTCTCTCACGTGAACACTGTGAACTCCACCAGGAGATGGATATCGACTATCACGAGCTCATAGAAGATGTCCCGTCGGTCTGCGAGCCCGAGGTTACGGACGCCGAGGACCCCCTATTTATCCTGTATACGAGCGGATCAACGGGGACACCGAAGGGGATCGTCCATACCACCGCAGGGTACATGGTCGGGACATACTACACGACGCGTCACGTATTCGATATCAAGGATAACGACGTCTTCTGGTGCACGGCGGATACGGGCTGGATTACGGGCCACAGTTACGTGGTCTACGGCCCGCTCGCCGTGGGTGCCACGATTGTCCTTGCAGAAGCTGTCCCCGATTACCCTGACCCCGGGGCATTCTGGAAGATCATCCAGGATCTCGGGGTCACCATCTTCTATACCGCACCGACTGCGATCAGGATGTTCATGAAGGTCGGCGACAAATGGCCGGACGCGTATGATCTCTCCTCGCTCAGGATACTCGGATCGGTCGGGGAACCACTCAACCCTGAAGCGTTCGAATGGTTCTACCACACCATCGGCAAAGGGAGATGCCCTCTTGTCGATACATGGTGGCAGACAGAGACCGGCATGCACATGATCACCACCATGCCGGGTGAACCCATGCGCCCGGGCTTTGCCGGAAAAGCGGTCCCGGGTGTTGTCGTTGATGTCGTGAACAAGGATGGAATACCGGTCGAGCCGGGAACCGGCGGATTCCTTGTCATAAAGGAGCCCTGGCCTGCAATGCTTCGAACGGTATACAAAAACGACGAGCGGTATCAGCAGTACTGGAACAGCATTCCCAACTGTTACAAGGCCGGGGACCTGGCTGTAAAGGGCGACCACGGCTATATCATGGTTATCGGGAGGGCCGACGACCTCATCATCGTCTCCGGGCACAACATCGGCACCGCAGAGGTTGAGAGCGCGCTTGTCTCGCACCAGTCCGTGGCAGAGGCGGCGGTCATTGGAAAGCCAGACCCGTTGAAAGGCAACGTCATCAAGGCTTTTGTGATATTGCGGGTCGGGTTTTCCCCGAGTGACAAGCTCAGGACAGACCTGGTGTATCATGTCCGCATGACGCTCGGACCAATCGCCATGCCGTCTGAGATCGAGTTCGTCGACAAGCTCCCAAAGACCAGGAGCGGCAAGATCATGCGGCGTGTGCTCAAGGCACAGGAACTTGGCATGGATCCCGGGGACATCTCGACCATGGAGGAGTAATCCCCCATTTTTTCTTTTGGAGTGAATTCTTCGTGACGACCGGGGCAATTTCCGGGACATACCTGTTCGGACTTCCCGCAGAACGTGGGCGATGGGTGCTTATTGCGCTTGGCCTCGTGATAAATCTCTGTCTTGGCACCATCTACTCGTGGAGTGTTTTTGTAGCACCCCTCACCGACTACTTTACCGGTGTGCTTGGCCAGTCAGTTACTGCAAACGAGGTCCTGATGCCGTTTTCCGTCTTCCTTGCATTCTTTGCGATTGCCATGCCGCTTACGGGAAAGTATATCGAGACACTGGGGCCGAGAAAGACAACCATGATAGGTGGCATCCTGACCGGGATTGGATGGATCCTTGCATCCACGGTAACCTCTGTTCAGATGCTCTATGTTGTATACGGGGTGATAGGGGGCATCGGAGTCGGCATTGCGTATGGAGTCCCGGTGGCGGTTGCCGCACGCTGGTTCCCTGACAGGAGGGGGGTGGCGGTTGGCCTGACGCTCCTCGGGTTTGGGTTCTCCGCGTTTATCACGGCCAACATTGCCGGGTACCTGATATCCGCCTTTGGCGTGATGAACACATTCCGGATATTCGGACTGGTATTCATCGTGCTTATCGCGCTGCTTGCCCTGCCCCTGCGTTTCCCTGATGAAGGGTGGAACCCTGCGGGATGGGAGATGCCTGCCCCAAAACCTGGAGAGCTGTATTGTGAGTGTGATCGATCGGCGATGTTGCGTACAAGCACCTTCTACGGGTTATGGATATGCTACTTCATCGGCTGCCTTGCGGGACTTATGGCCATCTCCATCTCGAAACCGGTGGGAACCGAGATCGGGATCGAGGCAGGCCTGGCAACCCTCCTCGTGGGATTCTTCGCCATCTTCAACGGCGGAGGGCGGCCGGTATTCGGTGCACTCACCGACAGGCTGAACCCACGGAATACGGCGATGCTCTCATTTGTCCTGATCGCTCTCTCATCGTTCCTGATGTGGCAGGCAGCCCACACTGTCGTCTACATAGTCGCGTTCGCGATCCTGTGGGGCTGCCTCGGGGGGTGGCTTGCCATCGCACCAACCGCCACCGGCTCGTATTTCGGGACCTGCGACTACCCGCGCTGCTACGGCGTGGTGTTCCTGGCCTATGGGGCGGGAGCGATAGCCGGTCCCCAGCTGGCAGGATTTATCAAGACCACGACGGGTAACTATCTCGGGGTCTTTCCATGGATCCTGGGACTGGCAGTTGTCGGACTGGTGGTAGCGTTCCTGTTGATGAGGACGCCGAAAAATTATCCTGCATGAACTTTTCCAGGGATCTGTACAATCTTTTTTTGATGTCTGCAATCAGATCGGATCTCCTTTCTGGTCGTTTAATAATAATAGTAATACGAACCAAACACCTGATCAACCATGACCGGGGATAGTAATCATAACATGGAGGGGCTTGCCAAGTCCCGTATAGAGGCCTTAAGCGACGGGATATTCGCAATCTCCATGACCCTCCTCGTCCTCTCCCTGACAGTTCCGATGATCCCTGTGGAAAAGGCGCCGGCACTGCTCCCGGGAGCGATTGCTGATATGTATCCGGAGTTCCTCTTCTTCACCATCGCTTTTTTTATCCTTGGCGGGTACTGGGTGGCTCATCATCGCATTCTTCATTCCATAAGATTCGTGGATATTCGGTTGATCTGGCTCAACATGTTTCTACTCTTCTTCGTAGTGCTCATACCCTTCTTTACCAGCCTGTCAGGCGATTATGATAATGTCTTTGAGGCGGTCCTTCTTTTTCATGTCAACCTTCTTGTCGCCAGCATTTTGATATCGTCTATCTGGTTCTATAGCAGGCATTATTTACAGGAACGGGGAAAAGAGCCCATCGGACACGCTGCAGTGCAGAAGGTCCCTTTGAGAGTATTTATCATCCCTGCCATAATCCTGCTCGCCATTGCAGTCTCATTCTTCGATACCCACGCCAGCATGATGTGTTATCTCCTGATGCCTGTTGTCCTGACCATCGGAAATCACCTTCCGCGAAAAAAGGGCGGCATCATTCACTAAAATTTTTGACCGGCAAAAACTGCACAAATACTCCGGTATTAATACCGGGGATAGCACAGATCTCGTTGAACAG
This sequence comes from Methanolinea sp. SDB, assembly GCA_001412335.1. Lineage (GTDB taxonomy): Archaea > Halobacteriota > Methanomicrobia > Methanomicrobiales > Methanospirillaceae > SD8. The sequence goes on along the minus strand of LKUF01000414.1, from coordinate 20,581 downwards.
GTGATCCCTTGGAGAAAGATACACTGGAGATACAACACCTTACCGCTGCCGATTACCGCGAGACGTCCTTCGAAAAGGTCATACTCCCCCTTGGGTCCCTTGAGAGCCATGGGCCCCACATGCCGTTTGCCACCGATGCGCTGACCGCCTGGCTGCTTGCCAGGGATCTTGCGGCACGAGTGGAGCGGACTGCAGTGCTCCCGGCTGTTCCATACGGAATGAGCGAGCATTACAGGGACTTTCCCTTTACCGTATCCCTCAGGTTCGAGACCGAGACCGCCATTATCAGGGATATCCTTGAATCGTTATGGAGGGAGAGGGTATACAAGGTCTTCATCCTGAATGGTCACGACGGTAATATTGCACCGATTGAGGTTGCGGCACGGACGATCAAGGTTGAGCACCCGGAGATGCGTATCGTCTCGCTTGGTGCATGGTGGGAGACGCTGTCCGATCTCCTTCCAGCCGACTTCTTCGAGGTATGGGGGGGCCTTGGACATGGAGGTGAAGGAGAGCTCTCGATGGGGCTTGCCCTGTTCCCGGAACTCTGCCGGCCCGAACTTGCACGAGGGACGGTGCCCGACCGCCTGCCCCCCTATGCAGAGGTCAAGTGGCTCTTTAAAGAATTGACCGACAGCGGAGCCAGCGGTGATCCCACCCGTGCAACCCGGGAGAAGGGACTGCAGATGAGGGAGGTGCTGGTCGGGGCGTTGGTGAAGGTGTTTTCGCACCTGGATGCGTGTGACTGGGATTACCGGTCCGGAAACGTCCGTACAGGTGCAGGAAACGAGTTGTAATGGTGGACGCCGCCCCTCGCGGACGAGAATCCGGACTGGCCCCGATCCTCTGTGAAGATCCCGTGGTTCTTGTTTTAGGGAGTTTCCCGAGCAGAATGTCGCTTGAGAAAGGACTGTATTATGCCAATCCCAAAAACCAGTTCTGGAAGGTGATGAGGGCTATCCTTGATCTGCCCGACGAGGAGGAGATATCCCTGATGTACTCCCGCCTGAAGCAGCGCCGCATCGCAGTCTGGGACATGGTCGAGTCCCGAAGGTTCCAGCAGGGAAGCATGGACCATGATATCAGGGAGGCAAGGATGAACGATATTTTAGGATTTCTGGATACAAATCAGGGGATACGGTTTGTCGGGCTGAACGGCGGCAGGGCATGGTCATTTTTTCTCCGGAGCGTCAGAGGAGAGAGCCTCCCGGAAAGTCTTGTTTTCCAGAGACTGCCATCAACGAGTCCCGCGAATGCCAGGTATTCCCTGGAAGATAAGATCAGGGAATGGCGGATCATTCTTGACTATCTCCCCTGACTGTCAGTTCGATGATTGCACAAGTTCCGGATTGATTTCGTTTACCCGGGTTCCTGGAAGGGCAATCAACAGGACCGGTTCAACCAGGCTTTATTAACCAGGGAGCCATAACCGTCTTCTCATGGACATCATGGTCGTCCTGACATTTGCACTCGTGGTTCTCGCCGAGATTGCCATCCCTCTCATACTTGGATATTGCATCATCAAAAAATTCAACCTTGGATGGAGTATTTTCCTCTATGGGGCCCTGTTTTTTATCGTGTCGCAGGTAATTCACGTACCGCTTCTCATACTGCTTGAGCCGCCATATTCCGAATGGATTAGGAGTGTACTCCCCGATCCGACGATGATGCTTGCAGCCCTCGCACTATTCCTTGGTCTCTGTGCAGGGATCGTGGAGGAGGGCATCAGGTACCTGGTATTCTCCCTCTTCTTCCCGGCAAGAAGGCTGCTCCTCTCAAGGGAATGTGGCCTGCTCTTCGGCGTCGGGTGGGGTGGAATCGAATCGATCATCGTGGCACTCCTCGTCCTCCAGTCGATGATCCTCTATATCGTGTTCGTGTCGGGAAATTCCGGATTTCTTTCTGCCATGCTCACCGATCCCCAACAGCTTGCAGCGGTTGGAACACTTTCGTCCCTCACGCCCCTTGACATAATCCCCGGACTCTTCGAGAGAATCATGACAATCACCCTGCACATCGCCTTTACGCTCCTGGTACTGTATTCCGTCGTCCGCCTGGAGTGGAGATTTCTCCTGGCAGCCATCGCGTGGCATTGCTTCGTGGATTTCATTGCAGTCTACATCTCCAGGTTACACGGCATCTGGCCAACAGAGGGAATTTTAGCCTTGAATGCCCTCCTGGCTCTCCTGGTCATGCTCTGGATATGGAAGATGATGGGGCGGGACCGCATCGCCGAATTCAGAGAAGAAGTTAAATATATATAACATTTTAATAACGGAATGTTAGAAATTTATCATATACTTGTGAGAGTAGACCGGGTATGAAGAACCGAATCAAAGAGTTTCGTGAGAGGGAGGGATTGACACAGGCAGACCTCGCCGCTGCCGCGGGGGTACGAAGAGAGACGATCGTCTTTCTCGAGAAGGGGAGGTATAACCCGTCCCTGAAACTTGCCCATGACATTTCGAAGGCACTCTCAACCTCGATTGACGAACTATTCATCTTTGATGACAATCCGTGCGAATACCTCGTACTGGAGGAATGATTGTTTCATGCAGTATCCATGTAACCCTGCATAACCCCGGCCAGCCTTGAAATTCCGATGCATATATCTTCTGCGTCCGCGTTTGAGAAATTCAGCCTGACCCCGCTGTCCCCTCCACCGTCCGTGTAAAAGGGAGTTCCGGGAAGGATGGCCACATTCTTCTCCAATGCACGCCTCCAGAGTTCCATGGTAAAGAACCCTTCAGGGAGTGTGAGCCAGATGAACATCCCCCCGTCCGGGCGGGTATACCCGACTCCGTCCGATAAGAGCCTGTCCATGCATTCGAGCATCAGCGAGCATTTTTCAGCATAGGCCCTGTTGATGGAAGAGATCCTGGAGTCCATATCGATCCTTTCGAGGTACCGGGCCAGTACATGCTGGGCGAAGATGTTGGTATGGAGGTCGGAGGCCTGCTTGGCGGTGATGGCCTTATCGATTATCTCCCCTGGAGCGCAGGGAACGGGATTTCCGAGACTTTACAGCAACAGCAATACCAGCGAGAGCGTGACGATCTTTGCCGACATGCTGCAGATGTACGAGACTGCGGTGATCTTCAGGCCGAACCGTCCGAAGAGAGATATGTTGAGAGGAAACGTATAGCGGACGTAGATCAGGGTTATGACCATCATGCTCCCGATGAGCAGCGTGACGAGAGCGTCTTTCAATCCGAGTATTCCTGTGGTCATGAGTGATGCGACGACCGCGTAACCTGCATAAGACCGAAGAACCTGTGCCACGAGGGCAGTAGAGCTCTCGCCAGGAAGACCGATTGCTCCAAGAACAGGGGTAAACAGGGCCCCGATAAGGTCCATGATGCCGTAGATGGAGAGCACCGCAAAGACCAGGACGGCGATAACCGTGACCGGGATGATTCGTCTGAGCTGAGGCCATGCCTTTGTTATTCCGAGGACCAGCCTTTCGCGGGAGAACCGTATCGGATCAGGTACTGCCGGCGTATCGATACAATCGAAAGAGATCCTCTTCCGTACCATGAACCGGGTATAGAGTATGGCCCAAAACATCTGGAGTCCGCTTGAGAAGAGGTTCAGCAGCACGTGCAACCCCCCGACCAGCGGCCCGAGCAGCACGATTGCTGCCGGGAGGTGGACACGGAAGAGCGACTCGCCAAGAACGACGGGAAATGTGCTCATCACCAGAGTGGGGATGATCTCCTCTTTTTCCACCCTGCCGTCATTGTACAGGCCTGCAAGCATGGCTTTTCCTGCCGTGGGATTGATGAAGATGGCCAGGATCGATGTTGTGGCGGACTCCGTCAGCCCCGATATGCGGCACAGGGGGCGGGTAAGCCGTGAGATTCGGGAAAATATCCCTGTTTCCACGAGGATGCTTGCCAGGACTATCCCGATGGTGAGGAGTATTATAGCCTCTGCCAGGTACAGGAGAAGCACCCCTGGAACAGCGGCTGTCGCAGGCATCACATATCTGGTCGGATGAAGAGGCACTTATGGGGATCGGAAACATAATCCACGTGCATACCGTTTATGTACCCGAACCGGCAATTGATCCCTGATGAAACCAACCGGACAGCGGTTCATGGAGATGACACGGTATGAACATGTATCTGTCTCCGACCAGTTTTTACGGGTTCCCGCACCTCCCCTTGAAAAGCCATTCCCGCCTGGTGGAGATCTGATCGCCCTTCCCTCCCCAAAAGAGCTATCCATCCCCCCTCTCGACCTCCGCCGGGCAATCGAAGGGAGAAGATCCGTGCGTCATTATTCCCGGGAGCCGCTCTCAATCGAAGAAATCACCTATCTCCTGTGGTGCACACAGGGAATCGTTCACGTCCAGGAACCGTATTTTACGTTCAGGAATGTCCCCTCTGCAGGTGGACGCCACTCTTTTGAGACATACATCCTGGCAAACCGGATCGAAGGGCTGGAACCGGGCATATACCGCTACCTGGCATTCTCAAACCAGCTTCTTGAGATAGGGGCAGGCCCAGACCTGGCGGACCGGACGATGGCCGCATGCCTTGGCCAGGCATTTGTCCGGGCATCGGCAGCAACCTTCATGTGGAGCAGTGTCATCTACCGTATGGCCTGGCGTTACGCGGAACGGGCATACCGCCTTGTCCACCTGGATGCCGGGCACGTCTGCCAGAACCTGTACCTCGCTGCCACCCAGCTGGGATGCGGGACGTGTGCCATGGGTGCGTTTGACGATCAACAGATGGCGGATCTCCTTGGAATAGACGGCATCGACGAATTCGTCATCTACTGCGCTGCTGTAGGAAAGCTGGATCGGGAGTAGGACGAGGTGGGAATCTTCATTCCTGCTCCTTCTCGATGCATTATGGAACACGAGAATAGAGGTTTCATACCATGTGCCAACCCATTGGGATTCATGCCAACAATCGTCCATTTCGACGTGCCTGCTGATGATCCAGGACGGGCACGGCAATTCTACAGGGAGCTGTTTGGATGGGAATTCAGGGAGACCGGATTTCCCGACTTTTGCCTGGTGGAGACGAGAGCCCTGGACGGCAGTGCAGGGGTAGGCGGCGGCCTGGGAAAGAGGGGAGCTCCGGGACAGCGCATCATGAATTATATCGGGGTCGCATCAATCGATGAATACATTGAGAGAGTGATATCACTTGGGGGCACGGTAACCCTCAAAAAGACCCCGGTTCCCGGATTCGGATCCCTGGCACACTGCATGGATACAGAAGGCAATGCGTTCGGGCTATGGCAGGAGGAACCGGCTGCACGGTAGCAGGGAAAACCATTCACCTAAAAAAGAGATTTGGTGTCCGGATTGCCGGACAGGATCCTTCAACACTGACTGTCGACGATGCAGCCTGATTTTAACCGGCGGATGAGTTCTCCGACTTTCAAAACAGGATCGCATCCCAGTTTCACCTGTTGGGCTATCTCTTTTACGAGGGCGGATCCCACGATAACACCGTCGGCCCCCGAAGCGGCATAGGTTCGGATTTGCTCGGGCCCTGAAATGCCAAAACCCGGGACTACCGGGAGACCTGTCCGACCTTTTACCTCCCGCAGGCAGACGAGTGTCTCCTCCGGAACCCCACCCCTGATACCGGTCACACCCATGGCTGCAACGAGGTAGATGAACCCGCCGGCTGCTGAAAGGATCTTTTCGAGCCTGTCCTTCGATGTCGTACGGCTCACAAAGAGTATGGGTTCAATACCAGCGTTCCGTGCCGCAGCAATGAAGAGTCCTGATTCTTCCAGTGGGACATCAGCTACCGCAACTCCATCCGCCCCTGCATTCGCGGCATCCCGGTAGAACTGCTCAATGCCACGCTGGATAACGATGTTTGCATAGGTGAGAACGACCAGTGGTGTCCCGTATCCCTTTCTAATCTCGCTGATGAGAGAGAAAAACCGGTCCGTATTCATTCCCGCATCCAGTGCCCGCGACACTGCCTCCTGCATGACGGGCCCGTCGGCAACAGGGTCTGAATGCGGCATGACCAGTTCGATCATGTCTCCACCTGCATCGATCATCTCCTGGATTATCCTGATACTGGTCACAAAGTCGGGATCTCCCGCCATCGTGCAGGCGACAAGGAGCGTACCTGATCTCGACCCAAAGAGATCAGCTATGCGTGAATCGTGATGATTCACCTGCATCCCCCCATGAGAGCTGCCACCTGGGCAACGTCCTTGTCTCCGCGGCCGGAGAGGTTTATCACCAGTATTCCGTCGTCATCGAGATCATCTGCAATTGTGCGTGCAAGGGCCACGGCATGGGCCGATTCAAGAGCAGGGAGGATGCCTTCAGTACGTGACAGGTAGAAGAAGGAGTCCAGGGCTTCTTCATCAGTCACCGGCTGGTACGTGACCCTCCCCTCATCCTTCAGAAAACTGTGTTCCGGGCCGACGCCGGGATAATCAAGCCCGGCTGAAATGCTGTGCGACTCCAGGATCTGGCCGAAGGCGTCCTGGATCAGGTAGGTATAGGTCCCGTGGAGCACTCCCGGACGTCCACGGCAGAGAGTCGCCCCATGCCGTCCTTTTATGCCCTCTCCGCCTGCCTCTGCCCCAAAAAGAGCCACATCGTCTTTTAAGAAGGCATGGAACATACCTATCGCATTCGAGCCGCCACCGACACAGGCCACAAGCACATCCGGAAGCCGCTCTTCTTTTTCGAGTATCTGGTCTCTCGTCTCTCTTCCGATTACGGTCTGGAAGTCCCGCACAAGTGCAGGAAACGGGTGGGGACCCACAACCGATCCAATCAGGTAATGGGTATCCCCTACGTTTGCTACCCACTCACGCAGGGCCTCGTTTATTGCATCCTTCAGGGTCCGGGACCCTGACCGTACAGGGATGACACGAGCACCGAGCATCTCCATGCGCGCTACATTCAGCGACTGCCGCCCCATGTCCTCGACTCCCATGTAGACCTCGACCGGGAGACCGAGTGCAGCACCGGCAATGGCCGTGGCAACCCCGTGTTGTCCGGCCCCTGTCTCGGCAATAATCCGCTTCTTCCCCATGGCTTTTGTCAGGAGAGCCTGTCCAAGAGCGTTGTTCAGCTTGTGGGCACCGGAATGAAGGAGATCCTCGCGCTTCAGGTATATCCTGCAGCCACAATCCCTCGACATGTTCCTGCAGAACGTAAGCGGGGTCTCTCTCCCTGCATACTCTTTCAGGTAATATTCCATCTCAGTCTGAAAAGCCCGGGACGGGACGATGGTCCTGTATGCTTGCTCAAGCTCTTCAAGCGCACAGATCAGGGTCTCGGGGACATACTGGCCACCATACGCTCCGAAACGAGTGGGTTCATTCATATATTCGCCCCCCTGGCAATCCTGATGAAATCCCTCACTTTTCGGGGGTTCTTCTTCCCCGGAAATTCCTCGACCCCGGAAGCCACATCCACCGCAAAAGGACGAACGCGTTCGATAGCCTCTGATACATTGTCAGGGGAGAGTCCTCCGGCAAGGATGACCGGGATATCTGTTGAATTGACGAGTTTTCTGGCAAATATCTCGTCATATATCACCCCTTTTCCGTGGCTGGAGTCTATTATCAGTGCATCGGCATCGTCGGGGATCGGGTCCCCCGGCGCGACTGCCCTGATCACCTTCACGTGCGAAGGAAAGTCCCGCAGGTCATGACAGAAGACCTGGATCGCGTCGGGCGAGACTTCGTTGAAGATGATCCTCATCTCATCTTCCGACGTGGTGTGGGTGACGGCAACTTTCCAGACGCCTTCACCCGCCGCATCGAATATCTCCCGTGCCTTTGCCGGTGATACCGAGCGGGGTGAACGGGAGAAGAGCACCACCCCTATGGCGTCCGCCCCGGCACCGACCGCTACCCGTGCATCTTCCGGTGTCGTTATCCCACATATTTTTACGCGAATACAAATCCCTCCAATCGTTTTGACGGGTTTTTTGCCGCCATTATCGAGGAGCCTATGAGAAAGCCATCAACCTGCCGGGAGAGGGTCTTCACGTCGCACGGCCACAGTATACCACTCTCGGAAATGACTCTCCGTCCGGCCTTCCGCACCAGTGGTGCGAGCCTCCTTGTTGTTGAAAGGTCGATAGAAAGGTCCTTAAGGTTCCGGTTATTGATCCCGATGAGCCTGGCACCCGTATCCAGGGCCGCCCTCACTTCACCGGCGTTGTGTACCTCAACGAGAGGTTCCAGGCCCAATCTGAATGCAGATTCAACAAATTCGCCGATTCTCTCTCCCAGTACCCTGCAGATCAGGAGGACTGCATCGGCTCCAAGCGACCGGGTCTCTGCGAGCTGGAGTTCATCGATTATGAAGTCCTTGCGGAGGATGGGAATATCAATACCCGACCTGACTGCAGGAATGATCTCCGGGTTGCCTGAGAAGAAGAAGGGTTCGGTCACGACCGAGATGGCGCGGCACCCTCCTTCCGCGAGCATTTTCGCACAGGTCACCGGATCGGCTCCCGCTCTGATAGGGCCCCTTGACGGGGAGGCGAATTTCAGTTCCGCAATAATCGGATTCTGACCGGGAATATGATCTAGAGACCGGTAGAGACTGTAATTCGGCATCTTTTGCCTCTGCCGGACCGGAAATTCGCATGGTAATCCGGCAACCCGGGTGGCGGTAGTCTCCAGGATCCTGTTCAGGATCATGTCTCACCTCGTGAATGGATTATCATCGCTTCCAGTTTCCCGTAGGCCGCACCTGTGCATATGGATCGTTCTGCAAGCGAGATCCCTTCTTCATGGGTATTGGCCCTGCCTCCCAGGTAAATCGCGGCAGCTGCATTCATAATGACCACATCCCGGCAGGGCCCTTCGACATCCTGAAGGATATCCCTGATGATCGCGGCGTTTTCACGGGGAAAACGCCCTTGTAGGGAGGCCCGTGGAGAACGGCTGAATCCAAACATCTCTGGTGTTACGGTATAACTCCAAATCCTATCACATCTGAGTTCTGCCACGGATGTCTCACCTGAAACGGTAATTTCATCCAGTCCGTCCCCATGGACCACCATCGCCCGCTCTGCCCCAAGTATCCTGAGTGTCAGCGCAATGGTTTGTACCAAACCGGGATCGTACACCCCGAGAAGGCGGGCAGATGCATCGGCAGGATTAACCAGGGGGCCCAGTAGATTGAAGACCGTGGAGAATCCAAGATCGCGCCTGACTGTTGAGGCATATTTCAGGACGGGATGATACGATGGAGCAAAGAGAAATCCGATGCCTATCTCCTCAACCATGCGGGATACGATCTCCGGGGGCAGATCTACCTTTACTCCCAGCTCTTCGAGGACGTCTGCAGACCCGCATGAACTGCTGACTCTCCGGTTTCCGTGTTTTACAACCGGGATACCCGCTCCTGCCGCCACCAGCGCAGCAGCTGTGCTGATATTGAACGTCCCGGAGCCGTCGCCTCCGGTGCCGCACGTGTCGACCAGCGGGCCTGCAACCCGTGGACTGATGCACACTGCATACCTGCGTAACAACTGTCCGAATGCGGCAATCTCTTCGGCCGTCTCCCCCTTGAGACGGAGAGCTGCGAGGAATGCACCGGTCTGGCCTTCCGATGCCTGCCCTGAAGCCAGGAGATCCATCGCCTCTTGTGCCTGGGATGATGTGAGGTCCCGTCCTTCTGCGAGCCTGGAAAGAATCGTCTTCATCAGGCACCACCCCGGACAAGGAAGTTTTCAATAATCTGCATACCTGCCGGTGTCATGATGCTCTCGGGATGGAACTGCACCCCGGTGATGGGAAGGCGCTGATGCCTCACTGCCATTATGCACTGGTCGTCAGCGGCCACCGCCAGGGTCTCGAACTCTTTTGGCAGACAGTCCGGATCAACCGCCAGCGAATGATATCGTGTAGCCTGCATGGGACTTGGAAGACCGGCAAAGATGCCTCTCCGGGAATGCATGATCCTGCTCGTTTTCCCATGCACGGGAGCTTTCATGCGGCAGATCCTTCCCCCATACGTTTGTATGATCGTCTGGTGGCCAAGGCAGACTCCAAGGATCGGAACATCCCCGGCAAAATGCCGGATTACCTCCTGGCAGACACCTGAATCTTCCGGTCTTCCGGGGCCGGGTGAGAGTATTATCCGCTCGGGTTCTGCCTCACGGATCCTTTGCAGCGGCATATCAGACCTGATCGGTATGGGCCTTGCCCCCATCTGTCCGACCATCTGGAAGAGGTTGTAGGTGAAGCTGTCAAAGCAGTCAACGATCACCACATTCACCGTGTATCACCCACCTGGTGGATGGCCGCCATCATGGCCCGGGCCTTGAATTCTGTCTCCTCGTACTCGTTTTTCGGGATCGAATCTGCAACAATTCCGGCACCTGTCGAAAACTCGACCTTTCCGGCACTTACTCTCAATGTCCGGATGGCAATTGCGAATTCGAGGTTCTTTCCAAACGCGGCATACCCGACTGCCCCCGCATACAGCCCCCTTGGTTGAGCCTCCAGCTCGGAGATGATCTGCATTGCCCTGATCTTGGGAGCTCCGCTCACCGTTCCCGCCGGGAAACATGCAAGAAATGCATCAAAACGGTCGCAGTCTTTGCGCAGGGTTCCGCATACCCGCGAGACGATGTGCTGGACGTGGGAGAAGCGTTCAACGTCCATGAATTCAGTGACCTGGACCGATCCAAAGCGAGAGACCCTGCCGATATCATTCCTGGCAAGATCTACAAGCATCAGGTGCTCCGCGAGCTCTTTTGGGTCCGCAAGGAGGTTCTTCGAGAGCAGATCGTCCTCAGCTGCATCCCGTCCCCTCGGGCGCGTGCCGGCTATGGGTACGGTCTGGACTGTTTCACCCTCCACACGGACAAGCATCTCCGGGCTTGACCCGATGATCGCCTCGTCCCCAAAATTTAGATAATACAGGTACGGGGACGGGTTGATCCGGCGAATGGCGCCATAGATACTCAGGGGATTTCCATTGAACCGGCCTGATATCTTCCTGGACAGGACGGCCTGGAAGATATCCCCTGCTTTTATGTAATCCTGGGCTTTCCCGACCGCTTCCGCGTAGTTCTCCCGTGAAAGAGACGATTCCCAGTCAAACGCGTGATCTGCTGAGATATCCTGCATTCCATCCGAAACGAAAACTGCGTCACCAATCTGCTTCTCCAGGGATTCCAGCCTCTCCCGGGCCATCTCCTGCTCATCCACCCCATCCATCCCAGGAAGTATGATTGCATTGTCAAACAGGGTACATGTCGCCTTCACATGATCATACACGATACCCCGGGTTCCAAGCATGAACCGGGCGAGGGGGGAATGGGCTCTGCCTGCCTCAACGAGTCCGGCTGTCAGGTCCGTTACCATATCATAACTGCAATATCCGACGAAGCCCCCATGAAACTCTGTAATGCGCGAATCGAAAGATTCAATCCTTCCCATGAGCTCCCGGAGCCGGTCAACAGGATTTTCCCCTTCCGGCGATGAGAAGAGGGATACGAGATCGCTTTCTCCTTCGATTACAGGGTCATCAAGAAATGAAACGACGATATCCGGTTCGAGTCCGATGATGGATCGGACCGCCCTGCGGGGAACCCCTTCTATTGATTCGAGAATATACCCCCTTTTTACACCCAATGCCCGGAAGAGTTCATAGGGATCAACCCCGGGCACGGGAATCTCCCTGATTACCGGGATGATCCTGGCATTCTTTCCTGGTTTTCTACCGGGTTTTGTGGTATCTTTGTCAGCCGTCTCCTCGACGGCGGCCCCCAGTCCAGGGGCATCACCGCATCATGAAGTAGAGATTTCATGTACTATTATGTACTTCAATGAACATATATATACGTTATTGCATTGAATAGCATTTGATCATATCCCGTCCCCGGATAGCGAGTCCCCCTTTCGACCCATGAATACTGCAAACGACCTGTTCTTGTATACGACATCCACGTCAGAGAAACCGGTATCCCTGAGCCAATCCAGTTGTACAGAGAGTCTCTCGACCTTATCCAGGCTGTCCCGCCGCTTCATAGCCTCTTTTACCTGGTCGCTCTGCAGCGGCCCGTTCATGACATACTCATCCCAGTATGAATAATTACGCGTCTGATGCCAGCCTGATTCCCCCATCACCTGCTCTGCATTTACGAAAACGCCGCCTTGATTCAGAAGCTGGAATATTCTCCGGTACAATGAGCGTTTATCCTCATGTTCGAGGTGATGAATGGAGAGCGCAGAACAGATGAGATCGTAGCGTCCTCCAATAGTCTCGCAACGATAATCCTGTATACGGTATCCGACATTTTTCATTCCAAAAAAACGCTTTCGCGCTACATCCAGCATATTTTCGGATACATCCAGCAGGGTGATCGTGCATTGGGGATACTTCTGCAGGAGAAGTGCCGCTAAAAGCCCTGTTCCTGCGCCAATATCAAGGATTGCCGGCTTCTCTCCCGGCCATTCGGCAGCCCAGATCGCTGCCTCGTACAAATCATCGAATCCCGGGATGATGAATCGTCTCTGGGCATCGTATGCAGAAGCACCCGAATCGAATGCCTTCTTTATCTCGTCCATGCTCACAATACAGGTATCCTGGACCAGAAAAATGATTTGAATCCGTTTTCTTCTGACAGATTCTTCCAAAAACCCCATCTCAGGTTCTGTTCCTGGCCACAGGTTTTCTCTGCGCGACCCTGTAACCCGAGATTACGGAGACGAAATCTCCGAACGATCCGTCAAGATCCGGATCTCCTGTGTCAAAGAACAAAAAAGGCGTCTCCTGGAGTTTGTGGGGTGTCGCCAGTATGATGATGTTGTCCACGCCGATCCTTTCCAACACTGCAGGGCTTATCTGCTGAGTACCTCTGCCGAGAACGGATCCCTGGGCTCCTATGATGCTTACAACGAGACGCACCTTCTCTTCCCTGTCAAGGAGCCCGAGCATATCCTTCTCGTTCAGATCGGTCCGCTCAAGTCGGCATTCTTTCATGGCGTCAAACCCGAGCAGTGTCTTTTTGATACCGCACTGCTGCGCGATGGATCCTGTGGTGGTTCCGGGGCCGAGAATGTAGAGGATGTCGGGCGTCCCTCGTATTACTTCCACGAGAAAACGTGAGATTGCTTCCTTGGCCCGTTCCTCCTCGCGCTCCTCGAAGACTTGCTTTGTTGACTGGACAAGCCCGGGGACAAACGGGCTTTTTGCGAAACCATACAGGCGGGTTTTGAGTTCCCCGTGGCGGTATGCCTCCTCGTCGACGTCCACCACCTCCGTCTCCCTGAGGGGGATCCGCTTCGGTGAGTCACCACATGCCGGAGAGAGACTCTTCATGACATCTGCCGCAGCTCCGGGAGATACTGCGAAAACAGAGGAGTACATCTTTACACCCGCCGGAATTCCAAGGATTGGGATTCTTTCCTGCACCACGTCGAAGAGATCGCGGGCGGTGCCATCTCCACCGCAGAAGAGGATCATCTCCACACCCGCCTCGAGAAACCGCCGGCATGCCTCCCTCGTGTCGCTGGAAAAACTCCGGTCCGGCGTGTGATACACCACATCATAGCCCGGAATCCCGGCTTTGACCAGTATGTCTTCTCCCATCTGGCCCGAGCAGGTGACGAAGTGAAAACCACAGTCCTGAATCCTGCTCATTGTTTCCAGAGCCCGTTTCCAGGAACCGGGTTTCGCTCCCATTTTGACCGCTTCAGCATAGAGGTTGTCGGTACCTTTCAATCCTACGGTACCGCCCATCCCGGCAACCGGGTTGATGAGAAATCCGATCCTTTCCATAAAAAACTCACTCTTTCCGGATTTTCCCATCCCCATTACAAAAAACATCTGGTTGAGGGAGCGCACTCTCCCCCTGGCTGCCTACTGCCCGATCTTTGGCAGCCGGCCAAGCGATTCCCTGATCAGTTGCTCGGGGTATTCGTAGTCGACAAGCTGGCCTGCATAGAATGCATCGTATGCCGACATGTCAAAGTGACCATGGCCGGAACAGTTGAAGAGAATGGACTTTGTTTCACCTGTCTGGCGGCATTTTATCGCTTCATCGATTGCGGCCTTCACCGCATGGGAAGTCTCCGGAGCTATGATTATTCCTTCAGTCCGGGCAAACATCTGGCCTGCTTCGAATACTTCGTTCTGGTGATACGATACCGCACGTATGACACCGTCATGCACCAGGCGGGAGACTATCGGAGAATCCCCGTGATAGCGCAGGCCCCCGGCGTGGATGGCGGGAGGAACAAAGTCATGCCCGAGCGTGAACATCTTCAGGAGCGGGGTGAGGCCGGCAACATCCCCGAAGTCATACGTATACAGCCCTTTTGTCAGGGTCGGACACGAGGCCGGTTCGGCCCCGATAATCTCCACATCCGGGTGTTTTCCGGTCAGCTTGTCGCCGGCGAAGGGAAACGAGATCCCAGCAAAATTGGATCCTCCTCCGACGCATCCGATGACGATATCAGGGTAATCGTCCACCTGTGCCATCTGTTCGCGGCTCTCGAGGCCCACAATACTCTGGTGGATACAGACATGGTTAAGCACAGACCCAAGTGAATAGTTGGTATTCGGATGGGTGGCCGCATCTTCGACCGCCTCCGAGATCGCAATTCCCAGGCTCCCGGTTGTTTCGGGATCTCTTTCGAGTATCGCCCTGCCAGATTGTGTCTTTGTGCTCGGGCTCGGTATGCACTCGGCACCCCATACCTGCATCATGGATTTGCGGTACGGCTTTTGGGTATAACTGGCACGCACCATGTAGATTGTGCATTCAAGCCCGAAGATCTGGGTAGCGAATGCAAGGGCCGATCCCCACTGGCCGGCGCCGGTCTCGGTGGCGATACGCTCCTTGCCTTCCTTCATGTTGTAGTATGCCTGGGCTACGGCTGTATTTGGTTTATGGCTCCCGGGAGGGCTTACTCCTTCATACTTGTAATAGATCCGTGCCGGTGTCTTGAGGAACTTTTCCAGGCGGTTTGCCCGGTAGAGCGGACTTGGTCTCCAGAGGCGAAGGATATCTCTCACGTCTTCGGGTATGTCGATGAAACGTTCGGGGCTCATCTCCTGGCGGATGAGCTCCATCGGGAAGATCGGTGCGAGGTCGTCAGGAACGACCGGTTTACCAGTCTGTGGATGGAGGGGAGGATCGAGTGGAGAGGGAAGATCGGCCATGACATTATACCATCTCCTTGGCATCTCTTCCTCTTCAAGCAGGATCTTGGTCTTCATGAGATCCATGTATGTCTTGTATAAATATATACATTATTGTACATACATGTCGGTTACGTGGTGCGCGGCCGGCTGGATGGAGGAGGGGTGAGGGGATTGGGAGGGTGCTTAAAAACTCGTTTGTGCATCATCGATGTCTGCACAGATTGTGAATAGACGTGAAAAACCCGTCATTTCAAAGACTTCCCTGACGTGCGGCTGCAGTGAAGAGAGCCGCACCTCTCCGCCGACAGATTTCATTTTTTTGAGCGCTGAAAGGAGAACACGGAGTCCTGCACTGCTCATGTAATCCACTGCTTCGAGATCGATGATCATTGCCCGTGTACCTTCTTCTATTCCGGAAAACAGCTCTTTCTCCATTCCAGGCGCCGTCGTGGCGTCGATACGCCCGGATAACCGGATGATTTGGGGGTTTTTCTCCATACATGATCACTTCTCTGATACTTTCCCTGCATCCGCATTATTCATACTCCCGGTCTCGCCGACAGGGTATGTTAATTCAATGCAGAATTCATCTTCACTCGACCGGAGTGAGAACCCGCCTCCCGATAGATCCGTGGAATTTCTGGCAAAAAGCTCTGCCTGCCTGTCAAGGGGCACCCTTCCTCCAGCCACCCCCTCAAGTGACATTGTCACCCCATCCTTATCCACCCTTGAGGAGATATTGATGGATGGCACCCCGGCAACGGAGAGCTTTTCCAGGATAAAAATCACTGTGTCTTCAAAACGTTCGTTATCCATGAGAACGAGAGGCAGAGAGAGTCCTGGAGAGTATTCGAACTTCATCTTCTCGAACAGGTTGACCCAGGCTATACGAAGCGCGAGAGCCCGTGCAAACGACTCTTCATCCGGAGCGAGGATGATATCCTCGTCATGGTATGGCGGGCGAACCACATTTGCAACGATCTCGCCCATCGAGATGGCAATATCAGTGCATTCAATGCGGGCCAGGGGACAAAAGCCCCGGAATGTCACATTGTAATCCTCAAGGTGCCTCTCGATACGGCGGAGCAGTGACAGGTCAAGGACGGTGGCCAGCAGATCTTTTCGGAAGAGCCTTTTCAGTTT
Source organism: Methanolinea sp. SDB (assembly GCA_001412335.1). Taxonomy (GTDB): domain Archaea; phylum Halobacteriota; class Methanomicrobia; order Methanomicrobiales; family Methanospirillaceae; genus SD8. The sequence goes on along the minus strand of LKUF01000414.1, from coordinate 4,314 downwards.
CGCCGCTATCTGGCCGGCCTTGAGTGCCAGGTGGATCTCCCGCTTGTTACCGGCCTGCAGGTCCGATGAGAACCTGTTGAAATCAGATAATAACTCGTCTACCAGTCCGGAATCTATGAGATCTTCCATTCGCGCCGCTTCGCCGCGCTCTTCCAGTTCCTCGAGTACGTGCGAGACATACACAAGTCTTCCCGCAATTATCGTAAAGAGCCTGTCGACCTCCGACATCAGGCTACGGCCAAAAAGAGCTGTCTTCCTGGCCCATTCGGGGTTAACTTCATGGATCCCATCCAGTCCCTGCGCTTCCTTCTGAATCGCCAGAAGAGCACTCACTGTAGATGCCGTATCCATCGGCCGTCCATGACCGGGGAGACAGACCGTGATCTTTTCTTCAGATAGGAGAGAGAGAACACGTTGTATGGTCGTATCAAGTTCCTTGCGATCCCACCCGGTCAGTCCTGCGATTCCCGGTGCCGTGGCAAAGACGAGATCGCCGCAAAAAAGTACCTCTCCGACCCGGATACAGATGCTGTCAGGACTGTGACCGGGAGTGTGGTATACCTCGATCTCGTCCCCATTCTCCAGGCGGATGGTCTCGGAGGGAATATTTTTCCTGCAATCCCTGTCTGGTGCAGAAAATTCAATTTCTCCATCAGGGGTTACATCTATGATAATTCCCGATTCGGTTTCATCCCCACAAAACAGGTGTACATCCACGTCCGTCTTTTCATAGTCAAGTTCGACAAGATCGGCGATGGTCGCCTTCCGATCTCCGCATTCAAGCGAATTGGCACCGGAATCCTGGACAAAGAGTATCTGTCTGGGGAGATTCCTGAATCCCGGATCGGTAAGTAACGACAGGCAGTGATCAAGGTGCACATGCGTGAGGAATATCAACACGGGGCGGTCCTTCCTCGCTCGTTGCAACTCGATCTCACGGAGAAGTGTCGCTGCCTGCTCGGGGAGACCTCCCGGGTCAATGAACACGATGGCATCACAAAAAGAGATAATATAACTGTTCGATGAAGCGATATCGACCTTCCTGATATAGGAATAGATCGTCACTCCATCAAGACCCGGCACTTCTTCCCATTCCCCGCCTTTCAAAAAAACCACCAATAAATCCTTATTTCAAAGAAAATTCTTAAAATTTCGCCTGCCCTGATTCCAGACCGGTATACGTTCCATACAATATATATTCTGCAGGTTAAATATTACCCGGAAAGAGAACAGGTTCATCGGAGGGTATTTCCCCCCTTCAAGAGAAAAGCGGCTCCCCTGGTTCATAAAATGGCCCAGTCAGGAAGACCGGGTTGGATCCCCATGACAGCAGGGACAATAAAGTCCATGAATATCGTGACCAGGATGACTCCGATTATATTCAATGCAAAACCTGCTTTCACCATGTCGCTGACACTGATATAACCGGTTCCATATGCAATGGCATTCGGAGGGGTACCGACAGGAAGCATGAATCCAAGTGACGAGGCCAGTGCCGCAGTAATCATGAAGAGCAGGGGGTTGATGCCCATCGAGACTGCAGTGATGGCCACAAGCGGGATCATGATCGATGCAATTGCGGTATTGGATACCACTTCGTTCAGGTACGTGATGAGCAGGCTGATTATGAGGATGATGAGAATGGGGGGAAGGACTTCGAGAACAGTCAGGTGCCCGGCAATTATATCTGCAAGTCCGCTCATGATGAAGGCCTCAGAAAGGCAGATTCCACCCCCAAAGAGGATAAGGATACCCCAGGGTATTGTCTTCGCACAATCCCAGTCGAGCGTGTATACGCCGGATTGACTGTCTGCAGGGATGATGAACAGGAGGATTGCTCCTGCAATCGCGATAGCCGGATCGGTGAGAGCCGGAACATAGGTGTTGATCCCCGGGATAACCAGTTCACCAATAACTTTTGGAGTCCGGAAGATCCAGGCGAGTGCAACGCCGCAGAATACAAGGAGCGTCCATTTTTCACCTCCTTTCAGTCCGCCAAGCGCAGATAGTTCGCCCCTGATAATCTCACCTCCCTGCGAGATAACCCGTGGGAGTTTCCGGAATGCTACAATGGTAAGCCAGGCCCAGGCCATAATAAGGAAAATAATGGAAAACGGGATCGCAAAGACCATCCAGGAGAAGAAATCAATTGTGGGTGCCTGGGGAAAGATAGTCTCGAGCTGGGCCAGCAGTATACCGTTTGGGGGCGTCCCGATAAGTGTGGCCATACCGCCAATAGTGCCCGCAAAGGCTACGGCGAGAAGCAGGCAGGTGGCAAAACTACGATCCTCTTTGGTATCACATGTGTTGTTTTCAGTACATGGCATCAGTGTCGAGACGATGGCAAATGCAATGGGAATCATCATCATCGCCGACGCGGTATTGGATATCCACATCGAGAGGAATGCGGTCGCGACCATGAACCCGAAGATGAGCCTCTTTGAGCTTGTGCCGGTACGGCATATGATCTGGAGGGCAATTCGCCTGTGCAGGTTCCATCGCTGCATCGCCGCGGCAATAAGAAAACCCCCCATGAAGAGAAATACGGTCTGGTCGGCATACGATGCCGCAGCAGCCTTTGGGTTCAATACACCGAGAAGGGGAAAGAGAAAGAGGGGGAGCAGTGCCGTGGCATATATCGGGATAGGTTCGGTGACCCACCAGATAACCATGAGAACCGTTACCGCAGCGGTATAGCGCGCAGCAGGGGCCATAACGGTCGGATCAACCGGAATGGCGACTATGACGAGAAACAGTACCAGTCCCGCCAGCAACCCGGCTCTCTCTTTCAACATGCTACATCCGCCCGGACCCAATCACCCATCCCGTCAAAACACTCACAAGTTTATGAACCGGGCATCCTTTGTGCGCATATCGACGGTTGCAACGGTCGCATCGCCCGTGAGGTACCCGCATATCTCTCCAGGGTTCAATACCAGTGTCTCTCCTGTTCGAAAGAGGGCTTTTTTGTGGGTATGCCCGTGCACCACCAGGTCAAAGAGACCGCTTTCGATGAGATCTGCAAGGATCTTCTGCTCATGCCCGTGTAGGAGAGCCACCCTCCAGCCACCCTCGCAAAAATCAACAAAATTCCCCTGAATCTCCACTGTTCCGGATTCTTTGCATTTACCGGTGAGCATGGCCCTGTCACCATCATTGTTGCCAAACACTCCGATGACCCGGGAGTCGCATTTTGCCAGTGCGGGTATAGTGAACGGGGAGATGAAATCTCCGGTATGCAGGATGAGATCGACGGAACATTCGTTCATCTCGTGGACTGCCTTATCCAGATTCGGCAGATGATCATGTGAGTCCCCCATTATTCCAAGCAGCATAAATCTCTTGCCTCATGAGTCTCTTCGAGATAAAAATGGAAAAATTTAATCCCTCTTTTTCCCATCCTCCTCCTGAAACAGGATCTTTCGTGCACGGAGATCCGGGGGAGGAATTCTGTTCATGAACAGGATGGAGAATGGAGGATCAGACCTGATAGAAGGGATGAACAGGTGCATTCATAGTGACGTCTGCCTGGAGAGAGAGGAGCTCCTCCGGAGAATCGTGGTTCTGCTCTTCACTTCCTCAATTTTTCCACCCCGCTTCGTTCGGGCAGACGGCATCGATCTGCTTTTGCTGGCATTACGAGATCCGGAACCAGCGATCAGACTCCTGGCGGCGCATTCCCTGACAAGGCTGGCTGAACTGGGGTACAGGGACCAGGTGAAGGGTGCCGGCGCAAAAAATGAATTGTTGCGGATGCGAAATGATCCGTACATGCCTCTCCGGAAATTTGCAGAAAGATGCCTTTTCATCATCCAGGAACCTGATGGATAGTAGCGGTGTGCGGAAATTATATATAATTCCACGAATATCACCGGATGCGGAGAAAAAGTGATGTCAAGCAGGATTGAGAGAGAACTATTCGCAACCCAGATCCACTACCTTTTGGGGGATGACGACGACGACCGCCTCGCTGCCATTGAAGCGCTCGTTACACGTACCTGGGACCCGGCATGGGACCCGGACGAGCTTATCGGCCAGGACGGGATCCCTGCCATCGTGACATGTCTTGATGACCGCGATCCCCGTGTCCGGAGCGCTGCAGCCGAGCTCCTGAAGGCAGTGAGCGAGCACGGTGAAGGAGACTCCGTGGTGCTTGCTGATGCGCTTCCCTCACTCGCGAGGCACACTCACGATGATGATGATATCGTCAGGAGAAAGGTCAACGAGGTCCTGGCCCTTCTGAAAACACAGGGATGTTTCTGATCCAGCTGCCATCATCGCTCAAATGGTGACTGCATCCCTGTGTGCTTGAAA
>LKUF01000413.1 GCA_001412335.1 Methanolinea sp. SDB | reverse complement strand
TATTTATGGAATTTCCCTAAAAAGTGTAACTTACGAAAAACCTGGATTCTTCCGGGTTCGCCGGGGCTGATCCGTGGATATCATCATTGGGGCAGGTATCGCAATAACCATTGCTTTTATCTTCACGTTTACCAACGGTTTCCAGGACGCAAGCGCTATCGCTGCAACATTCATCGCATCCAGGTCCGCCAAGCCGATGCAGGGGGTGATACTGGTCGCGGGGATGAACTTTTTTGGTGCTATTCTTGGTGGCAGTGCCGTTGCATTTACCATTTCAAGCCTTCTCACGCTGGAGCCAGGCCCACAACTCGTCTATATACTCCTTTCAGCGGTATCTTCAGCAGCCCTCTGGAACATCACCGCATGGAAATTCAGGGTGCCGTCTTCTTCCACGCACGCGCTCATAGGCGGGCTCATCGGCGCGGGTGTGGCAGCTGCCGGTCTTGAGAGTGTCAACTGGGGTATCAGTGAATTGTTGGCAGCACCTCATGTACTCCAGGGCCTTACCAAGGTACTCTTCTTTCTTGTACTATCGGTCTTCCTTGGATTTGCGGTAGGCTACCTGATGAGGAAGATGTCAGGATTCGTCCTCAAAAACGCCCGGCGATCCGCAAACCGGCAAATCGTGCGGCTCAACTGGATCGCCGCCGCAGTCATGTCGTTTGCGAACGGCGCTAATGATTCCCAGAAACAACTTGGAATCATCGTGCTGGTCATGTTTGCCGCCGGGCAGGTCCAGACGTTCGAGGTCCCATTCTGGGCCCGTCTCATCTGTGCAATCATGCTCGCAGCGGGGACAGTGGGGGCCGGATGGCGGGTTATGTCCACTCTCGGCCGTCGTATCTTCAAGATTGAGCCGATCCACTCGTTTGATTCCCAGGTTTCTTCGGGTGCTACCATTGCCATCTCCAACCTTTTTGGAGCACCGATATCATCCACACACATCATCTCGAGCTCGGTGATCGGTGTTGGTTATGGACAGAATCCTCAAAAGGTCCAGTGGTCTGCAGGAAAGGAGATCTTCGTGGCAATGGTTTTAACCATTCCCGTTGCGATGATTATCTCTGCACTTGTGTTCACGCTCATCAGGCCGTTTGTCGGGAGTTAGATTGCAATGACAAGTGGGAAGAGAAGAGGAAGGAAAGAGGGGCTATTCAGTTCCATATTCCCGGCCAAATACGATTTCGAAGAGATGCTCTCACGCCAGGCTGACCGGACCCTGACAGGAATAAAAACTCTTTCAGATTGGCTGGAGGCAACCCCTCTCGAAGATCCGGTGGTCCTGAAACGGATGGAGAACGAGGTCGACTCATTGCGATACGATCTCGAAGAGAAGCTTATCGATGCGTTCTCCACGCCATTTGACCGCCAGGACATCTACAGCCTTTCAAGGCAGATGGACTATATCCTCAATTATACTGCCGAGATTGCCAAGGAGATGTACGTCTTTGGAGTGGAACCGGACGAACCTATACGGGAGATGACAAGAGCGCTCCTGGGGGGAACACGATGTATGGCTGAAGGTGTGCGGGTCATGAACACTGACCAAAAAAGGGTCAGGAAACTGATCAGGCGGGCACGGGAGGCGATGCACCGGATTGAAGAGCTGTATATCGAGAGCATGGGCGTCCTGCTCAATTCCGATGATGCCCTGGGCGCGATGAAGAAACGGGAGATCTACCATCATCTGAGGGATGCAGGGAGAGCGCTCCGTTACACCGTGGACATACTTCACAAGGCTGTGGTGGGGATCGATATCGGTTCCGAATGATCAGTCCCCGTCAATACCCTGGCTGCCAGCCCGGACACATCCTGAGGTCATTTATTTTATATCACTTCTTACAGAAGATGATGCATGGATATCACAAAGATTCCTCCCATGGAGAAAGAAGAATATGACCGTCTGATAGAAGACGGATACGTATGCCGGATCGCGTTTTCCGGGGACTCCTTCCCATACATAGCCCCGTTTTTGTATGTCTTTGACGGAAGGTACATGCATTTCCTGCCTACAAAGTACGGCCGAAAAATCGACTATTTCCGGAAAAATCCTGCGGTGTCAGTTGAAGTCGAGAATTATGCCCGTGATCTCTCGTGCTTCACCTTTGTCAGCCTGCAGGGATATCTCGAGGAGATCACGGATCCGGAGAAGAAAAAAGAGATCAGGAAGGGATTCGTCGACCTTATCCGATCACGGGATCTCTCCGCAAATATCCTGTCGGCACTCGGCTTCTCGCCGGGCGACTCCCCTGAGACCATCGTCGGCCAGGAGAAGAACCTGGTATGGAGACTTGTCAGGGTAAAGGACATTGTGGCCCTGAAAAACGAGTAGTCTGTCCCAAACCCG
>LKUF01000412.1 GCA_001412335.1 Methanolinea sp. SDB | reverse complement strand
GGAGTGGTTCCGACCTGTGAACCGTCGATGAGTACCCTGGCCCCGGAAGGTGCTGAAAATATGTTTACCAACCCCGTTTCCTGTGCGCAGGAACAGGTGACACATAATCCGAGGGATATGAACAGTGAAACAAGAATAATCCGATAATTTTTAGGCATTATGACCTCCAGGATTCAGATAATGGGTTAATGAAACCGATTCTATTTAAACAGCTCCATTTTCCAGCCCGCCCGTGACAACGCACTATCTTTCTCTTATTTACCGGGTGATGTTGCCTGGAGTTGCACGCTGTACCCGGATCATATGAACCCCTGCTCCACATCCAGGATTCTTACGAAAAATCGTCCAGCCTCTTCTGCCTGGCGTCGATTCCGTGGAGTGAGGAGAGTCGGAGTCCGATGAGCCGGATCTTCTTTTCACTCGAGAGATCGCGGAGAAGTGAATCTGCAATGCGATGGACAGTTCCAGGGTCCCGGGAATAGGTATCGAGAGTTCGGGACCGTGTGTGGGTATCAAAGTCCTCGTACCGCACCTTGACGGTAACGGTCCGGAAAACCAGGTGTTCATGGACAAGATTCTCAATGAGATCCTTCGCCATCAGGTCGAGTGTCGTTGCAAGCAGGGACGAATCGGCAGTATCCTCCTGGAATGTCGTCTCCCTGGAGACTGAACGAAAACCCTCACGGGAGCGGACTTCCCCGTCATCCAGTCCCACCGCCAGGTTCTGCATCTGAACCGCCCATCTGCCGAATCGGGCGAGGAGGGATTGTATATCGTATCCGGCGAGCTGCCCGATTGTCAGTATGCCGAGATTCTCGAGTTCAATCCCTGTAACCCTGCCTATCCCGGGAATTCTTCCGACAGGGAGAGGTGAGAGAAAATCTCTCACTTCCCATGGTCTGACAATGGTGAGGCCGTCGGGCTTATTGAAATCCGATGCGATCTTTGCAACGGGCTTGGTCGGCGCAATCCCGACAGAACAGGTCAGACGTTCTCGTTCTTTTATTGTTTGCTTGAGGTCTTCTGCGACGACGCCCGCTTCTTCGTATGTTTCGAGATGGCTCATATCGAGATATGCCTCGTCGATACTCACCTGCTCCCATCTGTCAGCAAAGCTGCGGATAATCTCCATGACCCTGGCGGAAGCATGGGTGTACAGGTCGAAGTGCGGCCTGATAAAGACAGCATGCGGGCACAGGATAAATGCCCGTGAGATGGGCATTCCCGAGTGGATGCCAAATCTTCGTGCCTCGTAGGATGCGGTGCTCACCACCCCTCTCCCTCTCCCTTCGAGGGGATCGGCTCCGACCACCACCGGTTTTCCTAAAAGACCGGGATCGTCCCGAATCTCGACCGATGCAAAGAAACTGTCCATGTCGAGATGCAGGATGATCCGCTGGAAGTCAGTCATACCGCCAGTAAAAACATACCCCCCATTCCTTCTTCTCACCGGGGGAGAG
>LKUF01000411.1 GCA_001412335.1 Methanolinea sp. SDB | reverse complement strand
AAGAAACTCCGCTTCCCCGTTGTTGCGGTGAACGATACCCCCATGAAACGCTTCTTTGACAACGTTCACGGAACAGGTGAGAGCGCCCTCACCGCGATCATGGTTACGACGAACGTGCTGATGGCCGGAAAATCGGTAGTCGTCGCGGGGTATGGATACTGCGGCAGGGGTCTCTCGCGGAAGCTCCGCGGCATGGGAGCACGCGTCACGGTGACCGAGGTTGACCCGAGAAGGGCTCTCGAGGCCTACATGGACGGGTTCCTGGTGATGCCGATGGCGAAAGCAGCACAGACAGGAGAGATCTTTATCACGACGACCGGGAACACGTCGGTTATTGGAAGAGACCACTTCCCGCTCATGAGAGACGGTGCCATTCTCTCCAATGCAGGCCATTTCAACGTGGAGATCGATGTCGAATGGCTGGAATCGCATGCGAGCAGTATCATCCGCCGGGATGGCATCGACAGCTATCTGCTGGACGGCAGGACCGTGCATGTGCTCGCCGAGGGAAGGCTCGTCAACCTTGCCATACCCAAGGGAATGGGCCACCCCGTGGAGGTTATGGACCTGAGCTTTGCCCTCCAGGCCCTCTCCACCCTCTACATCGCACAACACGGAAGGGAACTGGACCCGGGAGTGTACAATGTCCCGATGGAGATCGACGAGGAGGTTGCGCGGACCAAGCTCGATTCGCTCGGGCTCTCTATCGACGAATTGAGCGACCTGCAGAAGAAGTACATGACCAGCTGGGATATCGGGACCTGATCTCAACAACCGGTCATTATCCTTTCCCGGTCACAGAAGAGATATTCCTGTGCATAGCCTGCATAGGCTCCGAAAAGTTGCCGGCCAAGCCCGGCAATCTCTTCATACCTTTTCAGTTCCCTGCCGGAGCCATAGCAGTGCTTCATGATCCTCTCGATCCATACGTCCACCGGGAAGGATTCGTATCTCTGAAACCCAAAGAGAAGGACGCAATCCGCCACCTTTTTCCCGACTCCCTTCAGTGAAAGGAGAACCTGCCGGGCATCGCCAAAGGACATCTCCCTGACAGATTCTTCCCACCCGGGCGAATCCGCAACGATCCGGGCGGTATCAGCGAGAAACGAAGCCCGGTAACCGACACTGCAGCTCCGGAGATCCCCGGGCAGGCATTCTGCAAGGGAATCGGGGGTGGGAAAACAGTAATACGTCTCATTCCCGGAACAGACCGGCTCTCCGAATTTTTCAGAAAGAAGTGATATCCTCTTTTTAATCCCCGGGATATTGGCATAGGTGGCGCAGATATATGACGCCAGGCATTCCCAGGGGGGCTGGCGAATGATCCGCAGCCCCTGGTTCTTCCGGATGGTCTCGTGCATCAGTGTATCACGGTCGATCCCGGCCAGGATACCAGGCAGGTCTCCATCCAGGTGGAAATATTCCCTGATGAACGGGCGGTTGGCACCTGAGAAGGTGAGTGTGTTGCCGTCCTGCCGGATCCGTACCACCTTTTTTCCCACCACTCCAGTCCACCAGTTGCCGTCCCAAACCCAGCGGAAAACCTGTCCGCACGAGAGGGTGAGATGGAGGTCAAAGGGCTGATCAGGGAGAAGGGTGATGCTCTTCATAGGAACTGTTCCCAATATTATCTGGTCTTTTTGCTAAAAAGGGCTATTTATTCTAGCACACTGCGTTGACCCGGAAAGCCTGGCGCACTTTCCGGTGTCTGCTGGTTTTTTCTTTCATACCCCACGCTAAATTTTTTTATGCATGGATCGCGGATAGTCTCCCATGGAACTCAACGAAAACATCAGGGCATTTCTTGAAGGCGGGGAGGACTGGGAGAGAAAGATCACATCCGTAAAAGGGGTATCTCTCCTGAAACTGCCCGGGACAAAGACCCGGCCCGCATCGCTTGCGATCGAGATCAATCCCGTAAACGAGAAGGGTATGCCCATGAAGAGGAAGGGTGTCATCGTCACCGGGTCAAAAGAACTCCGTGCATTCCGAGAGATCTTTGGGAATGAAAAGATTGATGTTCTCATGGAGGCAGTCGAGGAGATAACCCCCGGGAAGAAGAAGGAGAGGGAGAATGAAGAGGATATCCTGCATATATGAAGGATAATTCCGGAAAAAATTAAGTCCGCGGATAATACATATATTCCAATAGATCGAAGATCGAGATAGAACATGAGAATTGGAGTCTGGATTTTCCCTGCAAGGGGCATTGGCGGGCCCTTCAGCCTTCGGCTGGTATTGGTCCTTCTTCTTGCCGTCATGGTACTTGCAGGAGGGTGCACCGAGGTTCGGCCGGAGGGCTCTGATTCTGCTCCCCCACCGGAAATACTCGTTGATTACACGCGTACGGGAGGCATTGCCGGATTTTCCGATCACCTTGTCGTGTTCGAGAATGGCCAGGCAGTCTATGACACCCATTCGGGTTCAGGCTTGATCATGCTCGACGAACCGACCCGGCTAGAGTTACGCGATCTCCTCGAAGAAGCGGATTTTCCGAATTTGAGCGCAGAATACCCTGCCAAAACAACCGGTGCGGACTACTTCACCTATCTCATCATCTACAGGAACAAGGCCGTCATGACCGAGACCACCGGGATCCCGCCCGGTCTTGAACCACTCATATCCAGCCTTGATTCCATCCTTCAATTCTCCAGCCTGTGACGGGATCATCTCAGGTCTATTATCCATTTCACATCGTACCTGGTGCCGCATTCGGGACAGACCAGGATACATCGAAAATGACGGTGCCCTGCTGAAATACGGATCAAAGAAGTATGAAATCCCCTGTCGTATCCGCATACCTCGCAGATCCTGAACTCCTCGTGGAGAATGACTTTTCGTATCTCATCCGACACGCTCATACTGTGAAAAATAACCGGAGGCTATAAAAAGAATCCGTTATTCGATTAAAAAATCACATGATTCTCATCGAGACAGATGCATATAAAATGAAAAGGGCGGAGCCATTTTCATATGAAAAATTGGACCGGTCAGACGGTTTTTAGTCCTCGTATAGGCACGACTGCACGTCCTGGCCGAGCCGTCCGATCGCATCTGCCCGACAGCGCTGGCAATGACGCATCTGGCGGACGTATTTTTCACATTCATCCTGCATTTTGCGTTTCATTTCAGCCGTTGGCGGGGTAATGTCTGCGAACTTGTACTGGGCTATGAGTGGAATCAGGTTGAAGTTGTATACACCCATCTTTCCCACTTTCTCGGCAATCGCGGGGATATGGTCATCATTTATACCCGGAATGAAGACCGTGTTCACCTTCACGATCATGTGACGGTCCACGGCCATCTCGATGCCTTTCAACTGGTTTTCGAGGAGGATACTGGCCGCTTCCACCCCTGTATATTTTTTGCCCTTGTAATTGACAAACTGGTAAATCTTCGCACCGATCTCGGGATCGATGGCATTCAGAGTTACAGTAAGGTTGCTCACACCGTATTTACTGAGCAGGTCTATCTTTTCGGGGAGAAGAAGGCCGTTTGTACTGAGGCATTTTATGATGTTTGGGTATTCCTCGTGGAGGAGCCTGAGTGTCTCGAATGTCTGCTCGTTGGCCAGCGGCTCTCCCGGTCCGGCGATACCGATCACTTTGATGTATGGGAATTTATCCAGTGCTTTCCGGACCATATCCAGCGCTTCCTCCGGATTGAGAACCTTGCTCGTGACACCCGGCCTGCTCTCGTTGACGCAGTCGAAATCCCGTACGCAATAATTGCATTGGATGTTGCAATAGGGCGCCACCGGCAGGTGGCAGCGCCCGAATGCGTGGCAGGCCTTCTCGGAGAAACAGGGGTGTTCCCTGATCTTTCTCAGCTGTTCCGGGTCCCACTGCACTTTTCTTCCGCCGATTTCGGCTACCCTGTATTCCTTTTCTGTCATAAATCAGCACTATCCACTTGTCTGTTCACCAATTTATCGATTGTGAGATGAAAAAAGATCCTGTATGGGCACATTCTGTCGCAATTCTGGCATATACCAATCCATTTGAGAGTCGAACGACTTCTGATGCGAAAAGACAGGGAGTGCCTGCCGGTATTTTTCATATATTCCCCTCGGATTACTATTCTCCGCGCAGACCACCTTCAACACAGGGATTAATACGACCGGAACCGAAAAGATCTGTATGGGAAAAATACCGGGAAATGTACTCCTGTACATCTCTTGCGCGGCTCTCCTGGTTCTTGCGCTCTCCTGTGCCGGATGTAGCAGCGGGCAGCCGGAAGGGGCACAGGCTGGGGATTCCGTTCATGTCACGTATACCATGAAACTCGAAGACGGGACGGTCTTTGAGTCCAACGTGAACGGTACGCCTTTGGCTGTCGAAATAGGCTCGGGGAAGCTGATTCCCGGGTTTGATGAAGCGCTGGTGGGAATGAGCCCGGGACAGACAAAGACGGTCACCATTCCACCGGAGAAGGCGTACGGTGTGCACAGGAGCGAACTTGTCAGCGAGATCAGTACCCTCCAGAGCGTAGAGAGTTTCTGGAAACTTCGTGAATCGGGATTGTTGCAGCCATTCAACAAGCCAGGGTTTGATTCCACCTTCATCTGGCAGAACCCGCAGGATGGCAGTATCCACTATGTCACGTTCTCAAATATCACTGATACAACGGTGACAGTCGACGAGAACTATCCACTCGCGGGAAAAACCCTCATATTTGAGATTACGATGCTTGATATTGAATATCCGGAAACATCCTCGCCATAATATGGTCCTTTGGACTATAATAACTCTAAATAGGCCAGATTATGAAAATCAGGGGACGCTCTGGAATGATTGGGGGACCGGTACGGGAGTCCCCCCGATACGATCCGATACATTTTTTATCAGAATGTTATATCTGAATTTGGTGTACCGAGAACCACCCCGTCATTCAAAGCCTGGAGTACTGCCTATATTGATGCCACCTTGATTGTATAGTGCTTATTCAGGCAGGCGTCGCCCGTGGAATCGGTGCACCAAAAAATGGATTTTATCTCCTTCTATTTAAAGTAAATTGTCTAACTTGGATTTTTGAGGGTTATTTGCCTGGCGTCAGTCGAATTCATTTCCGATATGTGATCAGGAGCCGGCATGTTGCTGGAATCTAATAGAATCGTTTTATGGGATTTATTCGGGAAAATAACGATATTTTGTTCTATTTCAAGACTTATCACATGTGGGCCGGAAACGGAATACAACTCGCTTTGTAACCTCCCATCGGCAAAAGACGCATAATCAGGTATCAAAAAAGCATCGTCTGCCAAGTGGTGCCGCACCTGTTTTGAGGCCATTTGGGGGGTATTTGCATGGGGCAGCAGTGAGGGTCATCATGTCATCTTCGTCGATGCGATGGATCACGATCGATCCGATCACCGCCAGATTCAGGCGACAGATGTGTATTCAGGGCCATAGAGAAAGCGCGGTGTCGTACCTATCGCTATAGGGGTTCTACGCCAACGAAATTTTTTCATCATTCCCGCAGGTTCAGGATCCTGTGTGGCCACTCAGGCGGAGGGGGTGTCCTTCCTGTAGCCATCCGACCCAGGGATTTCCGGCAGGCATCGACGCATCCGGAGGGGCGCATAATAGGATCTCCTTCCACCCGTCTGCACCACCTCTCCGGTCAGGTAGTGGTATACGATCCGAAAAATCCGTCCCGGCTTCCCGATACCCGGTCTCCTTTCCCTCGACGAGGATCTATCTGGTCTGAATAGATTTCCGGACTGGGTGCCACACCAGAGAGAACGATTACGCCCTTTCCTTTTCAACGGGAATGCGGGGAAGTGTCATTCCTTGATCATGACAAGGATCATCTTGAATTTTTTCACCGCAGAGACTGCATGGGGAGCATTAGCCGGAAAGATGATGGTGTCGCCTTTCTTCATCGTGTGCGACCGTCCCGATACCGTAACAACGCATTCTCCTTCGAGAATCGTGACCACCGCATCATAAGGGGCGGTATCCTCCGTTAGTCCCTCGTTTTCGTCGAATGAAAAGATGGTGATGTTGCCGGCGGGCTTATTGACGATCATCCTGCTGGCGATGGCCCCCTCCTGGTAGGTGACCAGGTCTTTTAATGAAAAAACCCTGCCCTTGAGATCCTCACGGTT
>LKUF01000410.1 GCA_001412335.1 Methanolinea sp. SDB | reverse complement strand
GCCCCTCGGGAGTTCAAATCTCCCCCTCAGCGTAATCGTTCACAATCCGGAAATTGGGTCCTTCGCATTCCTCCCGCCGGACCATGCAGGTCCATCTCCCGGGTTCACGCCTGTCCCATGCATGACGCCAGATCAAGCCGCTCCCGTGCGAATTCGTAATAATCACTGACGAGTTCGAAGCCGAGGAAACGGCGATCCATCTCCTTGCTCACCACCGCGACGGTACCCGATCCGAGGAACGGGTCGAGCACAAGGTCCCCCGGATTGCTCGAGAAACTGAGGATCTTCCGGACCAGATCGGAGGGGAGCTTGGTGGGAGTCTTCTTCCGGCCCTTCCAGTACTCCCGTTTGATGGTCCAGACATCCTCGGGGTAATGCTCGACCTTGTTGAAGGTGTAGCTGCCCGGGTTCTTGACTGCAAATATGATGTGATAGTGGCTCGTCACGTACTTCTTCCTCGTGAATACCCCGAACTGGTACTTCCAGATGATATGGTTGATGGTGGAAAAACCCGCATCATCAACGGCGGAAAGCACATCTTTGAGCCGGTTCCATCCTGAGAATACATACATGCTCCCGGACGGCGCAAGTACCCGGTACGCCTCCTCCATCCACCGTATCGAGAATTCCGCGTAATCCCGGCCGTCCACTTCCCGGTAGCCCTCAAGCACGTTTGCGCCGGTCCGGTTATAGTTCATCTTCTGCGCACGGAAATCGATTGCAAAAGGAGGATCGGTCACGATGAGATCGACCGTTTTGGAAGGGACCCTTGGAAGGAGTTCCAGCGCGTCCCCGAGAACTATGGAATCGGCCTCGAACGGTTCAAGGATATGCCGGGAGAGGGTCATCCCTTATTCCCGGCATCCTGCCCCTGCTTCCCGGCCAAGGTCAAATGCTTTCCTGTTTATCTCGATGGTTTTTTGTGGGACGAGTTTTTCGACCGCCTTCCTGAGTGAATCGGGGGAGAGCGGCAGGAAATGCGATGCCGCACCGAGCATCACGATATTTGCTGCAAGCGGGCTTCCCGCCTCTGCTGCCATGGCTTCCGCATCGAGGAGACAGAGCCCGACATCTCCGAGACGGGCACGTATCTCCTCTTCCGTGGGGGCAGCGGCGCCCTGGACAAAGACCGATGTCGGCACCACGAAATGCCTGTTTGCAACGATCTTTCCACCTGGCCTGACATAGTGCTTGTACCGGAGGGCTTCCAGCAGGTCGAAGGATATGATGATGTCGGCCGATCCGGGGGTGATCAGGGGCCCATACTCTCCATCGATCCTTATGTGACTCTCAACCGATCCGCCCCTCTGTGCCATGCCATGAGTCTCCGCTCCCTTCACCGGTCTCCCTTCGATAAGACATGCTTCACCAAGGACGTTCGATGCCAGGATCGTGCCCTGCCCTCCAATCCCCACGACAAGGACATCATACCCGGGGCTCATCTCCGGCCCTCCTTTGCGATCGCCCCGAAAGGACAGATCTGGGCACATACTCCGCACCCGCTGCAGAGATCGCTGATATGCGGCTTCTCACCAGCAATCTCGATAGCAGGGCATCCGAATTTGACACACAGGCCGCAACCGGTACACAGATCAGGATCGACCCGGTACCTGCCCCGCTTGATTCCGGCCCTTCTCGCGGTGATAACACAGGGCTGCCTGGCGATTATCACCTTCACTCCAGGCCGGGCTTTCGCATCCTTCATCGCCGTCACAAGACCTACCAGGTCATAACTGTCCACGGTCTCCACGAAATGCACCCCGCAGGCGCGACTTATAGCCTCGAGCGAGACCGGGATGGTGGCCTCTCCCGTAGCAGTCATTCCGGTAGCAGGATTCGGCTGATGTCCGGTCATCCCTGTGGTCCGGTTATCGAGGATGACCAGTATCA
This sequence comes from Methanolinea sp. SDB, assembly GCA_001412335.1. Classification (GTDB taxonomy): domain Archaea; phylum Halobacteriota; class Methanomicrobia; order Methanomicrobiales; family Methanospirillaceae; genus SD8. The sequence continues at coordinate 6,962 of LKUF01000410.1, read as the reverse complement.
TCTCGGCGCCGTTGTAGACGGCATTCAGAAGCCCGGGTATGCCCGTATGAAGAAACGTGGAGTCTCCAATCGTCGATACGATATCTGACTCTTCACCCGAATGGTAGATCCCGCTCCCAACCGTAACAGATGCCCCCATGCAGATGGTGGTATCCACTGCACCGAGCTGCAGACCCAGTGTATAGCACCCGATGTCGCTTGGATAGATCCCATCGCGAAAAACCGTTCTCATGGCATGGAATACCGGCCTGTGCGGGCATCCCGCACACATGATGGGTGGGCGCGGCGGTATGTCCGGCAATGGATCTGCATCGACAAATTGGATTTTTGGACATATTCCTGCCGACTCCATGATCTTTGCGACGGCTCTGGGGGAGAGTTCGCCTTCGTATGGAGAATGGCCGTCTTTTTTTCCGTGGACCGTGACACACCCGGCAACCTGTCGTACAACCTCTTCAACCACCGGGGCAAGTTCCTCTATGACCAGGACCTTCTCATGCCGGCGGACAAACTCCTCAAGCCAGGCTTCATCGATCGGGTATGCCCCGATCTTCATGAAAGAGACATCGTCGGGAAGCAACTCCTGGACGTACGTCGCAGAGATCCCACTCGCAATGATCGCATCTTTGCCTTTTATGCTGAGGGTGTTGTATCCGGATTCTGCCAGGCGTTTCTTTATTCCGGGCTGCTTTTCATTCAGTTTTTTATGGAGTATCCGTGTGTGGGCAGGGATGACCACGTACTGCCGGGGATCCTTTACAAACCTGCCCACTCGTGTATTGGCCTTTACATCCCCAAGAGTTACATCCCCCTTGGAATGGCAGATCCTCGTCGTGGGGCGGAAGAGAACCGGAAGCCCGAACTCTTCGGAGAGGGCGAATGCATCCCTCACCATGTCATGGGCTTCCTGTATGGTCGAGGGATCAAGGCAGGGGATCCGGGCGAAAGCGGCATAGCACCGTGTATCCTGTTCGTTCTGGGAACTGTGGGCATACGGGTCATCGGCACTCATGATCACGAGTCCCCCGGTGACACCCGTGTACGCGCTTGTCATCAGCGGATCGGCGGCGACGTTCAACCCGACATGTTTCATCGTGCAGAGTGCCCTGACTCCGCACCATGCTGCCGCCAATGCGTTCTCCAGTGCCACTTTTTCATTGACAGACCATTCGACATGGTACCCTCTTTCCCCCTGCACCCTGAGTATATCGATCACCTCTGAAGAGGGGGTACCTGGGTATCCACTCACGAAATCAACCGGAGATTCCAGACATCCGTGTGCGATGGCCTCGTTCCCGAGAAGATACTGCTTGCTCATCGTTCCCCACCTGAACATACTTCTAACAAGATAGTCTCATATCTGGTTATAATATTCTGGTTCGGCTCGCGTTTCAAAACTTATAAAAGGTCTGGTGGATTAACTAATACGGCAGCGTTGAGGGCCCGTAGCATAGCTAGGTGGTGCGCCCGGCTGATAACCGGGAGGTCATGAGTTCGAATCTCATCGGGCCCATTTCCCATTTTATCTACATGAACACAGGATTGAAGAACAATGGCTGATTCCAGGAAAACGCTCCTTATTACCGGATTCGTGATATGCATCCTCATTGCAGTACTCATCGATCTCTTCATAGGCCTGATTGCCCTGGTTATCCTGGCAGCCATCTTCATGTCGCTCCGTATTATGGCAGATTCAGCGGATCTGCCCAACATCTCGGCATTTCTCCAGGAAGACGCCAAAGGTATCTGGGTTGTAAACAGGGGGAATGCCACGGCCTACTCGATTCGTGTGGCCCTTGTTCCACTGGATTTGGAATTTACCATTCCAAAACTCGAGATGGATGGAAGAACGCAGTTCCCCCTCGATATGATGGTAGAGAACGTCAAAGTAGTGGTCCAATATACAAACGATAGTGGCGTGGAATATTCCGATTCCTACAAGCTGTCAGCACTTGGCGAGGACGATGATGATCTGCTCAAGCCTGTCTTTCCCCTCTTTAAATGGAAATAAGGATAAATCTGGGATATTTTTTTTCGTTCTTCGCTTCACTTTTTTTCGGGAAAGAGATACTCGATCGTAACTCCGAGCGCCTCGACGAGTGCCTCCTGCCCCTTGAGGTAGTCATGCATTGCCCGGTAGAGCATGAACATCACGTCGTACCCATAAATATCCAGAGCTTCACGTGGTGTAATCTCGTTATGGTAGGAATCCACGATGAATCCGCCTGAGCTGTACATTATCTCATAAAATGTACCATCTTCCGAAAGAGCGCAGAACTGGTCGTCAACCTTCTTCTCGTTATCGTCGGGTCTGAACTCGATAGGATCGGTCTTGCCAAGGATTATCATCTTCTTCTGGGTGAACAGGGTATCATAGAGTTCCCCCTTGCTGTCGATCTTTCCTTTATCCAGCATATTGAGACCGACTTTTTCGATGATCTCGTTCGTAGACTCCGCCATCCTGGAGAGCAGGGCGGCATCGTTCTCCAGTATCTCTTCAGAGAAGGTGCCTTTTTTCTCCTTTAATGCATCGATTTTCTCAAGTATTTTCCGAAAACCGGCTTCGATTTCATCCATATCTTTTCACTCCCTCGCTATGAGTGTAAATGGATATGCAAGCTCCATAATCTTTCCGCTCAATGGGCAGATTTGCGGTATAAACCATATATTGCGATATATTAAACACGGGTAATGGGATCCATTGCCATTATAAATTACATGCATTATTTCCTGGAGAAATCAACAGGAAGGGGTTTTAGCAGAGCGATCCGAGAAAATAGTACATCCTGTCCTCAAGGATAACCGCATGCCCCTCGTATCCTATCGGAAGGTCCTTTTTTATGACCACGTTGTGATACGAAGGAGTACGGCAGATGACGGATCCATCTTTGACCTTCTCGGTAACAAGTATCCTCACCTTCTCTCCGATGAAGCGGCCGTTTATTTCGCGATAGATATCTTCTGAACGTCGCAGGAGCGCCCTCGAACGATCTTTTTTTATGGCATCCAGGGTATCCCGACTGCCTGCCATGGGGGTATGCGGACGTCGTGAATAGCGGGTTATGTTGACTTTGTTCGGTTTTAACCGGGTGACGAGGTCGACAGATTCCTCGAACTGGGAATCTGTCTCGCCCGGAAATCCCACGATGATATCGGTGGCAAAAAATATCTCCGGATATTTTGCCCTGAATGAATCGACGATCCGGACCGCGTCGCCTACGGTATACTTCCTTCCCATCGCGTTCAGTATCTCGTCCGATCCGGACTGGATCGGGATGTGAATGAAGCAAAACATCCCCGGAGAGGCAAAGGCCTCGATCACGGGCTTTCGTATTGGCAGCAGCGTGGACGGGTTCATCATTCCGGTACGGATACAGAACTTCCCGGGTATCTGTACGAGTGCCTGAATAAGTTCGGAAAGGTTCATCCCGATATCGTATCCCCATGCGCTCACGTCCTGGCCGGTTAACTGCAGCTCTCGTGCACCTGCATCAACCATCTTTTCTGCCTCCTCCAGGATCAGAGGAATGGAAATACTCTTCAACCGCCCACGTGCCTTCCTGGTGATGCAGTATGTGCACGACCCGAGGCACCCGCTTGCAACCTGGAGTATCCCCACTCCGCAGGGCTCCACGGTCCCCACGCGCTTGTAGTGTTCCCTGATCTCTTCAGGCCGGATAATCCGTGGAGAACAGACACGAGAGATCTCATCCTGCTGGACAACAGGCATACACCCGGTCACGTACAGCTCCTTCTCCTTCAGGCCGGAAAGCACGCGCAACATTCGCCGTTCCGTGGATCCGACCACGGTACATGTGTTCACGACAACCGCTTCCGCATCCCCGGGCGTATCGACCAATCTGCATCCCTGTGACTTCAGGATCTCCTTCAGCTTGCGGCTGTCGCCCATGTTGTATGTGCAACCAAACGTCATCACGTGGACGGAACGGTTCAGGAGTCCGTCAAGGGCTGAAGCAATTTGCCTTGTCCGGGGTTTGCCGTCATTTTCCGGGTGCATCTTTCCACATGCTATGGGTCCTTCTATCCCATTAATCCCTGCCAAACCGGCACCGGGCACCGCAATCACCAATTGCCAGAGATCCGCGTCGCGAAACGACGCATTTTTTCCCGGAATGAAAATGCTTAACCAGTGGTATCGTCTATCAGATAATGATGATACGGATCGGGCTGCTCGGCTGCGGGAATATCGGCCATATCATCGGGCAATACAGGGAAAATATCGAGATAATTGCCCTTTACGACAGGGTATTCCAGAAGGCCCATGATATGGCTTCCACGTGCGGGGGCATTGCCTGCAAAGAGTTTGAGCAGTTTATCAACGAGGATTTCGATTATGTGGTAGAGGCAGCATCGGTCAAGGCCGTCAGGCTCTTTGGAGAACAGGTCTTGTTGAATGGAAAACATCTCATCGTGCTCAGTGTCGGAGCCTTCTCCGATCCAGAATTCAGGGACTGCCTGACAGAGACTGCCAGGGCAGCAAACAGAAAGATCTACATACCAAGCGGAGCCATAGCCGGGCTGGATAATCTGAAAGTCGGCCGGATCAGCCCCATCCGGAAGTTGCTACTCAGGACGACCAAGAATCCCGTATCCCTGGGAATCCACTGCGACGAACGGAGACTCATCTTCCAGGGCAAAGCAAACGAATGCATCAAGGAATTCCCAAGAAATGTCAATGTATCCGTCGCTCTCAGCCTCGCAACGGGCAGGGAGGCGGATGTGGAACTGTATGCGGATCCTGACGTTGACCGGAACGTGCACGAGATCTTCTGCGAAGGAGATTTCGGAGAGATGTATATCAAAATAAACAACGTCCAGAGTCCCCAAAACCCTGCCACAAGCTACCTTGCGGCACTCTCCATCCTGACGCTCCTCAAAAACCTTGACAACCCCCTGGTGGTAGGTACATGAATCGAAAGGTGACCATAGACACACTCAGGAAGAAGAGAGATGCGGTTATCCTTGCCCATAACTACCAGTTGCCTGAAATTCAGGACGTCGCGGATTTTGTGGGGGACAGCCTGGAACTTGCAATAAAGGCAAAAGAGACCGATGCACACACGATTGTCTTCTGCGGGGTGGATTTCATGGCTGAAACGGCAAAGATACTCTGTCCTGAAAAAACGGTCCTTCTGCCTGTCAAAGACGCAACCTGTCCTCTGGCGAACTATCTCGACACAGAGATGATAATGAAGGCAAAAGAGATGCATCCTGGTGCACCTGTCGTCCTGTACATTAACAGCACTGCGGAGTCGAAGGCATATGCCGATGTTGTGTGCACCTCGGCGAATGCGGTAAAAGTCGTGCGGTCACTCCCCTCCGATGAAGTGATCGTCGGGCCCGATGCAAACCTTGCTGCCTTCATCCAGGACCAGCTCCCGGGAAAAAAGATCATTCCCGTGCCCCCTGAAGGGCACTGCTATGTTCATGATTACTTCTCGGAACAGGACATCCGGGAAGCCAGGAGAAGGGGCGGCATGATCATCTGCCACCCCGAATGCCGGCCCACGATCCAGAAATCCGCAGATATCATTGCATCCACGGGAGGAATGGTCCGGGCCGCCCCGCAGGCGGAAGTCTGGAATATCTTCACCGAGAAGGATATGGCCTACCGGTTAAAGACCCTGTTTCCCAAAAAGACTTTTTACGTAAAGGAAGAGGCGATCTGCGAGGATATGAAAAAGACGACCCTTGACGATCTGGTCTCATCGCTCAAAAAGAACCAGTACAGGATCGAACTCCCAAAAGAAGTGATGGACGGGGCAAGGAAAGCGATTGAACGAATGATCGAGATAGGGAGGTGATTCCAAAATGGTTACACTCGAGTATCTTCTCGCATTCATTGAAGAGGATGCACCATACGGGGACATAACCACCCAATCCCTGACAGGCGGTGATTCATGCCAGGGGACGCTCGTCGCCAGGCAGGATGGCACGATAGCCGGGTTGGAAGAGGCTTCCATGCTCTTCTCTCATTTTCGCATAGACTTTATCCCTAAAGTCTCCGACGGGATGGATGTCTCTTCCGGTTCCAGGATTGCCCTGCTGAAAGGACCGGTTGCAGGGATGCTCCTCGTTGAACGGACCGCATTAAACATCATCGGGAGGATGAGCGGGATTGCCACGCGGACCAGGAAGATACGTTCAATCCTCACGTCGCACAACGTCACATGCAGGATTGCCTCGACCAGGAAGACCGCCCCGGGTCTTCGGCTGCTTGACAAGAAAGCCGTGGCACTGGGTGGAGGGGAATGGCACAGGCTCGGTTTGAGTGACGGAATCCTGATCAAGGACAACCACCTGGCATTCCAGAGCATCGAGGAAGCCGTCGGGAAGGCGAAGGGATCGAATCCCTACCACAAGATCGAGATCGAGGTTGAGAGTCCGGAAGAGGCGTTCCGGGCTGCGAAGGCGGGAGCTGCGATACTCCTTCTTGACAATATGCAACCCGGAAAAATCAGGGATACAATCCGTATCCTTGATGAGGAAGAGATCAGGGGCGGTCTCCTGATCGAGGTGTCGGGAGGGATTCATGAAGGAAATGTCCTTGAATATGCCATACCGGGAGTCGATATAATCAGCATGGGATCTCTCACACACACCGTGGAGAATTTCGATATCAGTCTTGATATCGTTCCATCAGAGAAATGAGGCCCGTATGGTCAAATCAGTAAATTAACCAATCACAACACTTATCATGGCTTCTCGCTTATTTGCCTTTCAGATACAGCTATGGCCGGCGAGGAGAGTTCAGATACCGACGACTATATGGCCGAGGTAGCACGGAAGAGGAAGGCCAAGGGTCTCATATCACTTTTAGAGAGTCCATACCTGGATTATCGCTGGAAAGCTGCAGAAGGACTTGGGTATTACGGAGATGAATCGGCAGTAGAACCCCTCATTAAAGCTCTTTCGGACGAATTTGTCGAGGTTGCCTGGCT